>JACPZV010000258.1 GCA_016195295.1 Acidobacteriota bacterium | reverse complement strand
GACCCTCCGATCGCGCGCGCGTGCGAGAGACGCCGCCGCGCGCGCCGGTCGCCCGACAACGTGTCGATCGCGTCACGCTCTATCGCAGCGAGCTGCCGTCGGTTCGGCACGCCGGACCAACCTACACAGTGCTCGCGCATGCTAATCTGACCCGCGGGTAGTGTCGGCTCCGGGACCGTTCATATGGCCGCGATCATCCTCGCTGCGTATCTGATTGGGTCGATCCCGTTCGCGCTGATTCTGGTCCGCCGCTGGGGCGTCACCGATCTGCGTCAAGCGGGCAGCGGGAACCTGGGCGCCGCGAACGTGATGCGCGTCACCGGGGTGACCGCGGGAGCCGCGGTGGCCGCGCTCGACATGGCGAAGGGCGCTGCGAGCGTTTGGATTGCGGGGCACCTGAGCCGACAACCGGCCGCCGCGGCGGTCGCCGGGTTGGCCGCGATTGTCGGACACGTTTACCCGGTCTGGTTGCGGTTCCGCGGCGGCAAGGGCGTGGCGACCGCGTGCGGCGCGTTCGCGGTCTTGGCGCCGGCGGCGGTGACGCCGGCGCTCGCCCTGTTTGTCGGCGTGGTCTGGCTGACGAAGTACGTCTCATTGGGATCGATGCTGGCCTCGCTCGCGCTGCCGCCACTGGCGTACGCGCTCGGCAGTCCTGATTCGGTCGTCGCGGCGGCGACGGCCGCGGCCGCGATCATCATCTTTCGTCACCGATCGAATCTCGTCCGGCTGCGCGCGCACACCGAGCGGCGGCTCGGATCGCGGGCCTGATGCGCACGGTCAGCGTTCTAGGCGCCGGAAGCTGGGGCACGGCGCTGTCCGTGCATCTGGGGCGTCTGGGCCACCAGGTGCGTCTGTGGGCGCGGGATCGATCGCTCGTCGACGACATGCACACGCGGCGCGCGAACCCGATCTACTTGCCCGACGTCGCGCTCCCCGCAAACGTGACCGTCACTCATGCGCTGACCGACGCCGTGCGCGGCGCCGACGTCATCGTGCTGGCGATTCCGTCGCACGGCCTGCGCGCGGTCATGCACGCGGCCGTGGCGTCGGTGCCGCCGCACGCGGTGTTGGTGAGCGCGGCCAAGGGCCTTGAAGGCGGGACGCTGTTGCGAATGTCGGAAGTGATCGCGCAGGAAGCCGGACCGGCGCACCCCGTGGTCGTGCTGTCCGGACCGAGCTTCGCCGCGGAGGTGGCGCGGCAACTGCCCACCGCCGTGCTCGCGGCCTCCGCTCACCCCACGGCGATGGCGTTGGTCCAGGGCGACTTCCGAGGGCCGTCGTTCCGGCTCTACGGCAGCGACGACGTCGTGGGCGTGGAGATTGGCGGGGCGATGAAGAACATCATCGCGATCGCCGCTGGGGTCGTCGAAGGCCTCGGGCTCGGGCACAACGCGCTGGCCGCGCTCATCACGCGGGGATTGGCTGAACTCACTCGCCTGGCGTGCGCCGCCGGTGGACGGCGCGAGACGCTGGCCGGATTGAGCGGTCTCGGGGATCTGGTGTTGACCTGCACGGGCGATCTGAGTCGGAATCGCCGCGTCGGGATCGAGCTCGCCGCGGGCCGCTCGCTGCCGGAGATTCTGGCCGGGATGAAGATGGTCGCCGAAGGCGTGCGCACGACCGGCGCGGCGCTCGCGCTGGGCGCGCGCTACGGCGTCGAACTGCCGATCGCGACGCAGATGTCAGAGGTGCTCGACGGGCGATCGGACGTGCGCACGGCGCTCGAGGCGCTGATGCTGCGCCGCCAGCGCGCCGAGGCGGAGGTTTAATCCTCCTGTGGGTGTCTTCGGCCGGATTCGCGACGGTCTCTCTCTCATCGCCGCCGTGAAGGCCCGACCGCGCGACGGCCTCAGCCTCCGCGATCTGGTCAAAGAGGAGATTCGCACCGTTTTTGCGGCGGTCGACCGGCCGATTGTCGTCGTCCAGCACCCGAAAGTGACGCTCGTGGTCGGCGTGAACGGGACGGGGAAGACGACGACGGTCGGCAAGCTGGCGCACGTGCTCAAGAACGACGGGCACGCGCCGCTGATTTGCGCGGCCGACACGTTTCGCGCCGCCGCGGTCGAGCAGCTCGACGTCTGGGCGACGCGGGCCGGCGTCGACCTCGTGCGCGCCCGCGAAGGCGCGGATCCGGCGGCGGTCGTTTTCGATGCGATTTCGTCGGGCAAGGCGAAGGGCCGTGATCCGATTCTCGTGGATACGGCCGGGCGGCTGCACACCCGCGTCAACTTGATGCAGGAGCTCGACAAGATCCGGCGCATCGCGTCGCGCGAAGTGGCTGGTGCGCCGCACGACGTCCTGCTCGTGCTCGACGCGACGGTCGGCCAGAACGGCGTCACGCAAGCCCGTGAGTTCATGAGCGCGGCTGGCGTCAACGGCATCGTGCTCACCAAGCTCGACGGGACGGCCAAGGGTGGGGTGGCCGTCGCGATCGCCCACGATTTGAAGCTGCCGATTCGCTACGTGGGCGTCGGTGAAGGCATCGACGACCTCGTGCCGTTCTCCGTGGAGGAATACGTGAACGGACTGTTCGAGGACAAGTGGTAGACCGCGACTACATGGAGCGCGCGCTGTTCCATGCGGCGCGCGGTCGCGGCCGCACCAGCCCGAATCCGCTCGTTGGCGCCGTCGTCGTGTCGCCGGACGGCGTCATCGTCGGGCAGGGCTATCACGAGCGCGCGGGCGCGCCGCACGCCGAAGCTCACGCGTTGGCCGCCGCCGGCGCGCGGGCGCGCGGCGCGACGTTGTACTGCACGCTCGAGCCATGCTGCCATCAGGGCCGGACCGGTCCGTGCGTCACGCGGATCGTCGAGGCGGGGATTGCGCGCGTCGTCGCCTCCGTCGAGGATCCCAATCCGGTCGTGCAGGGTCGAGGGTTTGCGTTTCTGCGCGCGCACGGCGTGGCGGTGCAGGTGGGCGAAGCCGCCGAGACCGCGGTCGCGCTGAACCAGCCGTTCTTCACGTTGATGCATGAGGGGCGGCCGTTCGTCATCCTGAAAGCCGCGACCAGTCTTGATGGCCGCATCGCCGAGGCGCCGGGGCGACGTACGCCGTTGACGTCGGCCGCGGCCACGCGTCACGCGCACCGTGTGCGCGCCGAGGTCGACGCGCTCGCCGTCGGCGTGGGAACCATTCTCAGCGACGATCCCGAGCTCACCCCGCGCGGCGCGTATCGCGAGCGTCCGCTCACGCGGGTGGTCTTCGATCGTCGGCTGCGCACGCCGCCGCAGTCGCGGATACTCTCGACACCTGACGCGGGGCCTGTCATCATCGTGACAAGCGTCGGCGCCGCGGCGCGTGCAGAATTGGGCACGGCCTTGGAGGCGCGCGGCGCGGAGATTGTCGTCGCGCCTGATGACACGCTGCGGTCGGCGTTGCGGCGACTCGGGGAGCGCCAGATCGGCTCGCTGGTCCTCGAAGGCGGAGCAACCGTTCATGCGGCGGCGTGGGACGAGAACGTGGTGGACTACGTGCGGCTCTATGTCACACCCCATGTCTTGGGCGACGGCGGCGTACCGCTGCTGTCGGGTCGCCGGTTTTCTTCCGCTGAACTTCGAGACCGGCGCGTGCAATCGCTCGGTCCCGACACCGTGATTGAGGGATATGTTCACAGGTCTGGTTGAAGGCGTCGGCGAGTTGATCGAGCGAAAGCCGACGAGCGGAGGTTTTCGCCTGCGCATCGGCTCGTCATTGGCGGTGGAACTCGCGCCTGGCGAGAGTCTCGCGGTCAACGGCGTCTGTCTCACGGTGATTCTCGCGGAGCCGCGGGAGATTCACGCCGACGTGGGCCCGGAAACCGTGCGCGTCACGACGCTCGGCTGGCTGTCTCCGGGGAGCTTGGTGAATCTCGAACGGCCGTTGCGCGCTGACGGCCGCGTGGGGGGGCACTTCGTCCAGGGGCACGTGGACGCCATCGGCCACGTGGAAGATCTTCGCCGGGATGCGGACTTTTACTGGCTGACGGTCAGTTTTCCGTCTCACCTCGCGCCCTATCTCGTGCACAAAGGATCGATCGCGGTGGACGGCATCAGCCTGACGGTGGCGGGGCTGGGCGTGGATCGCTTCGACGTGCAGGTGGTACCGTATACGATGGACCATACGAACCTGAGCCGCGCCCAGATTCGTGATCGCGTCAACCTCGAAGTCGACATGGTCGGCAAGTACGTCGTGCGCGCGGCGGAGCTGGCCGGTCTCACCTTGAGCGGCGCGCGTCCGGGCGAAGTCACGCGCTGAACGGACGACGCAGTCCGACGCTGAACGAAATGACGAAGCACCCGACACCGAGAATTGAAATCGCCAAAGGCGCGCGCAAGAAAAAGGCGTCGCCCTTTGCCGCGATCGAAGATGCCGTTGCGGCCATTCGCGCCGGCGAAATGGTGATCGTGGTCGACGATGAGGATCGAGAGAACGAGGGCGACCTGACCGTCGCGGCCGAGAAGGTCACGCCCGAGGTCATCAACTTCATGGCCCGCAACGGCCGCGGACTGATTTGTCTGTCGATGACCCCGGAACGGATCGACGAACTGGATCTGCCGCCGATGGTGGCGCAGAACAGTTCGCGGTTCGACACGGCATTCTGCGTGTCGATCGAAGCCAAGGGCCGGACGAGCACGGGCATCTCCGCCGCGGACCGCGCCGCGACCGTTTTGGCGGCCATTGACCCGTCGACGCGGCCGTCGGATCTCGCGCGCCCCGGTCACATGTTTCCGTTGCGCTCGCGTACGGGTGGCGTGATGGTGCGCGCCGGACAGACCGAGGCCGCCGTCGATCTGGCTCGGATCGCGGGACTGTATCCGGCCGGCGTGATCTGCGAAATCATGAACGAGGACGGCACGATGGCGCGCGTGCCACAGCTGACGAAGTTCACTCGCAAGCACACGCTGCTGATGATTACGATTGCGGATCTGATCAAGTACCGTATTCGCACCGAATCGCTCGTCAAGCGCGTGGCGACAGCGAAGTTGCCGACCGAGTACGGCGACTTCGAGCTGCACGCCTACGAGAATACCGCCGACCACCACGCGCACGTGGCCCTCGTCTGCGGGGACATCAAGGACGGTCGCGACGTGCTCGTCCGCGTCCATTCCGAGTGTTTGACCGGCGATGTGTTTCACTCGGCCCGCTGCGACTGCGGCCCGCAGCTTGACGCGGCCATGCGACGGATCGCGGCCGAGGGTCGAGGGGTGCTGCTGTACCTCAAACAAGAAGGGCGCGGGATCGGTCTGGCCAACAAAATCCGCGCCTACGAACTGCAGGACGAAGGGTTCGACACCGTCGAAGCGAACGAACGGCTCGGGTTCAAGGCGGATCAACGCGACTACGGCATGGGCGTGCAGATCCTGCGCGATCTCGGGATTCGTTCGATGCGTCTCCTGAGCAATAATCCACGGAAGCTCGTCGGCATCGAAGGCTACGGCCTCTCGATCAGCGAGTGGCTGCCGCTCGAGATCCCGGCCTCAGAGTCGACGCGGCGATATTTGAAGACGAAGAAGGACAAGTTGGGCCACAAATTATCGAGTGTCTAACGGAGTTCTACCCAAGTATGAGCGTCAAAGGTCAGCTCAGTGCCAGCCGCGATTTCCTGATGGTCGGCATGCGCGCCGCCGAACGCGGATCCACGCGCAACGACGCTGCGGGAAAAGTCGTGCGCGCCTGTCTCGATTTGGTCGAAACGCTCGTCCGTCAGTCGGAGAACGTGACGGCGTCCCAGGTGGAGACGACGCTCGCGGTGCTCGAGAAAGCCGTCGCCGAAGTCGACGACGAAACGGCGGCGACGACGGCCGTCGTCGCGTCTATCCGTAACGCCATCGTCAAGCTGCAGCTGCTGCGAATGGAAATCAGCGCACGATAGCGGCGCGCCGTTGACAGTCCGTCGGCCCGTCCACTACGATGAGGGTTTGCGGTAGAGCACGTTAGCGCGGTCTGTCATGTTCGAGTCGCTCAGCACACGCCTGCAGGATGTCTTCAAGACCCTCCGCGGCGAGGGGCGGCTGACGCCGGAGAACGTCGAGGCGGCGTTGCGCGAGATTCGTCTCGCGCTGCTCGAAGCCGACGTCAACTTCAAAGTCGTCAAGGCGTTCGTCGACCGCGTTCGCGATCGGGCCATGGACCAGCAGGTCCTCCGCAGCCTGTCGCCGTCGCAGCAGGTCGTTCGAATCGTTCGCGACGAGATGATCGCCCTCTTCGGCACGGCCGAGGGCGGTCTCCAGTCGACAACTCAGCGTCCGCGCGTGGTCCTGCTTCTGGGATTGCAGGGCGCCGGGAAGACGACGACGGCGGGGAAGCTCGGGAAGTGGCTGGCCAAGCAGGGTCGCCATCCGCTGCTCGTCTCGACCGACGTCAAGCGGCCCGCGGCGATTCAGCAGCTGAACGTCGTCGGCCAAAAAGCGTCGTTGCGCGTTCACGATCCGGCCGCGAAAGGGGATCCCGTCGCGCGCGCCACAGGTGCCGTCGCCGAAGCGACGACGCTCGGGTTCGACACGGTCATCGTCGACACGGCCGGCCGGCTTCACATCGACGATGAGTTGATGAATGAGCTTGTCGCAATCAAGGGCGCGACGAGTCCGTCCGACCTGCTCTACGTCGCTGACGCCATGACGGGGCAGGACGCGATCAAAAGCGCCGGCGAATTCAACCGGCGTGTCGGCGTGACGGGCGTCGTGCTGACGAAGCTCGACGGCGACGCGCGAGGGGGCGCGGCGCTGTCGGTCGTTTCAGTGGTCGGTGTGCCGATCGCGTTCGTGGGAAGCGGCGAGCGGCTCGAGGATCTGGAGCCGTTCCAGCCCGAGCGCGTCGTGTCGCGGGTGCTGGGGATGGGCGATGTGCTGTCGCTCATCGAGCGGGCGGAAGCGGCCGTCGACGTCGAGGACGCGCGGCGGCTGGAGGACAAGCTTCGGGCGAATGAGTTCACGCTCGAGGATTTTCGGGATCAACTGAGAACGCTCCGGAAGATGGGACCGCTCGATGAGATCATGGGGATGCTGCCCGGAATGGGCCATCTCAAGGCGCTCGCGGAGAACAAGCCAGACGAGAAACAGGTGTCGCGCGTGGAGGCGATCATCGGCTCGATGACGCTGGATGAGCGGCGGAAGCAGCACATCATCAATGGGAGTCGCCGCAAACGCATCGCGAAGGGCAGTGGAACGTCGGTCGAAGAAGTGAATCGTCTGCTGAAACAGTTCGTGCAGATGCAGAAGATGTTGAAGTCGCTCGGCGGGATGGCCGGGCTCGCCGGCGGCGGAACGAAAACTCGCCGTCAGGCCATGCAGATGCTGCGCAGCCGCCGATAATCGGTGGCGCTCGAGGACGCCGGGTCCAAAAGGACCCGGCCTACACGTCGTCGTGCGGGTACGTCGGGCGGGTCCTTCTGGACCCGCCGAGTCACCAGATGTAGGGCGGATCCGTTCGGACCCGCCGGACCGCGCAGCGAACCAGACGCACGAGCGCCGAGCCTCGCGTGTCGATCAGGAGTGTCACATGGTTGCGATCCGTTTGCGCCGGGCAGGTTCGAAAAAGCGTCCGTTCTTCCGCGTCGTGGTCACCGACTCGCGAGCGGCCCGCGACAGCTCCTTCGTCGAGATTCTCGGCCACTACAACCCGCGGACCAAACCGGCGATCGTGCAGGTCGATCGGGAACGGGTG
>JACPZV010000257.1 GCA_016195295.1 Acidobacteriota bacterium | reverse complement strand
CTCGCGCGCGGCGACGTTGTCGGTGATCGCGCCGCCGCCGTCGTTGGCCAGCATCACGTGATTCGAATCATCCGGATCGATCCAGAGATCGTGATTGTCGCCGTGCGTGCCCTGGCCGATCTGCGCGAGCGTCTTGCCGCCGTCCACCGAGCGGAACGCGCTCGTGTTCAGCATGTAGACGATGTCCTTGTTGTTCGGGTCGGCGAAGGCGTGCGTGTAGTAGAAGGCGCGCTGCCGGACGCTGCGCGCTTCGTTGACGAGCTTCCACGTCGCGCCCGCATCGTCTGAAACGTAGAGGCCGCCCTTGTCGTTTTCGATGAGCGCGTACACGCGGTTCGAATCCGCGGCCGTCAGCGCGATGGACATCTTGCCGTAGAGTCCCTGGGGCAGACCGCCGGTCCGCGTGATCTCGCGCCACGTCTCGCCTCCGTCTGTGGATGTGAAGAGGCCGGAGCCCGGACCGCCGGACGACATTTGATATTCGACGCGGTAGGCCTCCCACATCGCCGCGAACATCACGTTCGGATTCTTGCGATCGATCTCCACATCGACCGCGCCCGTTTTGCTGTCGCGGAACAGCTTGCGCTGCCACGTGCGGCCGCCGTCGGTCGATTTGTAGAGACCGCGCTCGTCGCTCGGCGCGCCGTACTTGCCGAAGTCGGCGACGAAGACGATGTTCGGGTTCGTCGGGTGGATGCGGATTTTCGAGATGGCGTCGGAATCCGTGAAACCGATGTGACTCCAGGTCTTCCCGGCGTCGGCGGACTTGTAGACGCCGTCGCCCGGCATGATGTTGCCGCGGATGCAGGACTCGCCGGTCCCTATATAGATAATGTTGGGGTCCGACTCCGCCACGGCCACCGCACCGACCGATGAGGTGGTGATCTGGCCATCGGTGACCGGCGTCCAGCTGCCGCCGCCGTCGGTCGTCTTCCATAGCCCGCCGCCGACCGCGCCGAAGTAGCCTTCTTTCGGCCGGCCTTTCACGCCGGAGACCGCAATCGATCGTCCACCGCGGAGCGGGCCGATGCTGCGCCATTTGAGGCCGACGAGGATCGCGTTGTCGATGGCGGCCGCGGCCGTTTGCGCCTGCGCGAACGCTACAGACGTAGCGCGGCCCAACGTAGCGCGAGGCTTTAGCCGAGCGGCAGTTGCCGACGCGCCAAGATTCCAGCCCGCGGACAGCGCGAGCAGGGCGGTGCAGATCCAGAAAGTGCGGTGACGGAAGATGGCGGTCATGAGATGGATGCTCCTCGAGAAGAAAAGAAGTCTACACGAAAGCGCATGTAGGCCGGGTCCTTTCGGACCCGGCGGTACGCAGTTCCTGCAATTCTGTCGCGC
Organism: Acidobacteriota bacterium; assembly: GCA_016195295.1. Classification (GTDB taxonomy): domain Bacteria; phylum Acidobacteriota; class Vicinamibacteria; order Vicinamibacterales; family CAVVIG01; genus SRVP-36. Next base: position 1,266 of record JACPZV010000257.1, on the reverse strand, counting down.
TCTCGACTTGTCAAAATCTGCAACGAATGAGCGCCGTCCGGCCGTAAGTGTTTGAGCGGGCGCTGGCACGATCCTCGCGATCGGCCCGCGCATGGCGCCGCCACCAAAACTGCTCGACCGCGTGCGCGATGCGATCCGCACGCGTCACTACAGTCGCCGGACCGAAGACGCGTACGTGTACTGGATCCGGCGGTACATCCTCTTTCACAAAAAGGTCCATCCGTCGACGATGGGTGCGCGGGAGATCTCGACGTTTCTGACATGGTTGGCGGTGGAGCAGCGGCTCAGCGCGTCGACCCAAAACCAGGCGTTCTGCGCGGTGCTGTTCCTCTATCGTGATGTTCTGCAGATGGAAGTGGGCGCGATTGCACAGATGCCGCGCGCCCGAATGCCGACCCGGCTGCCGGTCGTCTTGAGCCGGGAAGAAGTGAGCCGTGTTCTCCGGCGGCTGCCTGGGGCGATGTGGATCGTCGGCACGCTGCTGTATGGCGCCGGGCTCCGGCTTCAGGAGTGCCTGGAACTACGCGTCAAGGATGTCGACTTCGACCTCAACCAGCTGATTGTGCGGCGGGGGAAGGGACAGAAGGATCGGCGGACGATGTTGCCCGGGGTCGTCAAGGACGCGTTGCGGGCGCATCTTGTGGAGGTGAAGACGCAGCACGAGCGTGATCTGATCGAAGGGGTCGGACGTGTGGGGCTGCCGTTCGCACTGGACCGGAAGTACCCGAATGCTTCGACCGAGTGGAGGTGGCAGTTTGTGTTTCCAGCGGCGCGGATCTGCCGCGATCCGGAGTGGGGTCCACCGTCCCGGTTTCACCTGCACGAGTCGGCGGTGCAGAAGGCGGTGGCTCGAGCCGCGCGGGAAGCGGGGATGACGAAGCGCGTGGGGCCCCACACGTTTCGTCACTCGTTCGCAACGCATTTGCTGGAGGATGGCTACGACATCCGGACGGTGCAGGAGTTGCTGGGGCATACTGATGTGACGACGACGATGGTGTACTTGCACGTGCTCAATCGGGGAGCGCTGGGAGTGCGGAGTCCGGCGGACCGGCTGTGACGGATGCGACTGGTGGTTCGCAGGCGAGCGCCGCGCGTAAGCAGGTCGGACACGGCTCGTGCTGTTCGCCCGCAATGCTTGCGCTGGCAACGGTTACGGCCGACGCGTGCGCCGATCGCGTCAGTGGATGACACGCCGGCGTGGCGCGTCATTTCTCCGTGGGCGTGTCAACACGGCATCCGACTGTGCTCACGGAGGCGTGTTAACAT
>JACPZV010000289.1 GCA_016195295.1 Acidobacteriota bacterium | reverse complement strand
CCTCGGCAGCATCGACTGGGCCTTCAACGTCTTCGACATCCCGTTCTTCTTCGATTCCTACGACGAGTTGAATTACGTCATCGAAAAGCTGACGCCGGTGCTCCGGAAACAGATGGAGGCGAAAGGCTTCGTGCTCCTCAACTGGGGTCACGTCGGCTGGACGCAGATCTTCACAAAGAAGTCGGTGGCGACGGTCGACGATCTCAAGCACGTCAAGCTCTGGACGTCGGCGGGGAACGATAAGCAGGTGCAGTGGTTCAAGGCGAACGGCTTCCAGCCGCGCGCGATGGCCACGACGGACATCCTGACGGGGCTCACCACCGGCATGCTCGAAGGGCTGCCGACGACGCCGCTGGTGGCCATGCTCTTCCAGTGGGATCGGCAGACGCCCTTCATGCTCGAGCTCGGCCTCGCGCCCATCGTCGGCGCCGGGGTGATCACGACCAAAGCGTGGAACGCGATTCCCGCCGCAGATAAGCCGAAGCTGCTCGCCGCGGCGAGCGGCGTCGAAGAGCGCCTGCGCGTCGAGGTGCCCAAGCTGGACGCCAACGCGGTGGAGCAGATGGTCAAGCGCGGGTTGACGGTGACCAAGCCCGTCGGTCCCGAGTGGAAAACGCAGCTCGACGACCTCGCGAAGACGATGCGCGGCGAGAGCGTCCCGCCGGAGATCTTCGATCTCGCCCTCAACGCGCGCAACGAGTTTCGCAAGAAGAGCGCCCCGCCCAAGCAGTGAAGCGCGTCCTCGCAGTTCTCGAGGATAGCGTCGCGTCGCTGGCGCTGCTGGCGATGGTCATCCTGCCCCTGCTCGAGATCGTCTGGCGTCGCGCCTTCAGCCGGGGCATTCCCGCGTCCGGTCCCATCGTTCAACATCTCACGCTCTGGGTCGGCTTCCTCGGCGCCGCGATTGCCGCGCGCGAGGGCAAGCTGCTCGCGCTCGCCACTGGCACGTTCATCCCGCCGGGCCGCTGGCGGCGCGCCGCCGACATTCTCGCCGCCGCGTTCGGCGCCTGCTCGGCCCTGATCCTCGCCTGGGGCGGCTACCAGATGGTGATGAGCGAGCGGGAGGCGGGCGCGAACATCGGCGCCGGCATTCAGACCTGGGTGGCGGAGCTCGTGCTGCCGATCGCGTTCGCGTTCATTGCCGCGCGCATCGTCTGGCGCGTGGGCCGCATCTCAGGGCACGGAGGCGCCATTAGCGCGGATTCGTCCGACGATCTTCGTAGCGCGCGCCCCGTCGATTCCCGTAGCGCGAGCCTTTCAGGCGAGCGATCCGTCTGGCTCGACCGCGCGCTCGCGTCGCTCGGTCTCGTCGCCGGCGTTCTGTTCTTGCGCATGCCGTCGATTCTCGCAACGCACGCCCTCTGGCCCGCGTTCGTCATCGTCGTCGCGGCCGCGGTGGTGGGCACGCCGCTGTTCGCGATTCTCGGCGGCACCGCGGCGTTGCTCTTCATGCACGACGGCGTCACGCCGGCGACCATCCTGATCGAAACCTACACGCTCAGCGTGTCGCCGACGCTGCCCGCTATCCCGCTTTTCACGCTGGCGGGATTTCTGCTCGCGGAAGGGCGCGCGTCCGAGCGGCTGCTGCGCGTGTTCCGCGCGTTCTTCGGCTGGATTCCCGGCGGCACGGCCGTCGTCTGCGCCGTGCTGTGTTCGTTCTTCACCGTATTCACCGGCGGGTCGGGCGTGACGATTCTCGCGCTGGGCGGCGTGCTGTTTCCGGCGCTGCTCAAGGACGGGTACCGCGAAAAGTTCTCGCTGGGATTGCTGACGGCGTCCGGATCGCTCGGCCTGCTGCTGCCGCCTTCGCTGCCGCTCATTCTCTATGCCGTCGTCGCGCAGATTCCCATCGAGGACATTTTCATTGGCGGCATCCTGCCGGGGATTCTCTTGACCGCGATGGTGTCGGCCTGGGGCGTGCGGGAGGGGATCGTCTCGCGCGCCGGACGCTATCCGTTCCGCGCCTCGGAGGCGCTCGCGTCGGCATGGGCGGCGAAGTGGGAGCTGGCGATGCCGGTACTGGTGCTCGTCGCGATGTTCAGCGGGCTGGCGACGGCCGTTGAAGCGTCGGCGCTCACCGCGCTGTACGCGCTCGTCGTGCAGGCGTTCATCCATCGCGACCTTTCCCTTCGCGATTTGCTGCGCGCGTTCGGCGAATGCGTGACCGTGATTGGCGGCGTGCTGATCATTCTCGGCGTCGCGATCGGGTTGACGAACTATCTGGTCGGCGCGCAGGTGCCGGCGAAGCTGCTCGAGTGGGCGAGCACGCACCTGACGTCGCGGCTGATGTTCCTGCTCGTGCTGAATCTGTTTCTGCTCGCGGTCGGCTGGCTGATGGAGATTTACGCGGCGATCGTCGTCGTGGTGCCGCTCATCGTCCCGCTCGGCGCGGCGTTCGGCATCCACCCCGTGCATCTGGGAATCATTTTCATCGCGAATCTCGAGCTCGGCTTCCTGACGCCGCTCGTCGGGCTGAACATCTTCCTGGCGTCGTACCGCTTCAAGCGCCCTGTCCTTGAAGTGTGCGCGGCCGCGCTGCCGATGATGGCCATTCTCGGGATCGGCGTGCTCGTGATTACGTACATTCCGTGGCTGACGACGGGACTACTGGGACTCTTCGGTCACAGCTGACGGAAGATTAACCGCAGAGCTCGCTGAGTGCGCAGAGGGAGTGTGGGGAAACCAGACTCACACTCTGCGGTCTCTGTGCTCTCCGCGGTTGCTTTCCGTCGGTTTTCCAGCCCAAGCGCCCAGCGGATGCCGCCGTTGACGTGCGCGCGGAAGACGGGGTCGTTCGACCAGACGTCGTCGCGATGCTCCTGTGCCTCGTCGCGCTGCGGTCGGCCGAACAGCCAGACCAGGCGCAGTTGCCGAAGAGCCAGGTGCCGACCTCGGCCGGCCGACGAAAGTCACGGACGAGCAGCCGCCGTTCAAGTTCGACGAGTAGTTCACCGGCAAATGGACCTTCGAATGGGATATCCCGGACGCGGTCTTCGTGCCCGCCGGGACGGTGACGGCATCATTATCTATAGGCACCTGGACGGCCCGGTCTTCCAGGCCGAAAATCCCTTGTACGAAAAGTACAAGACTGCAACTTCGAGCAAACCGTAGGTGTTATAGTTATTCGCGTAATGTGCCTCAGAAGGAGTGTGCGATGAAGGCTGGATTCACAGTCGGCTGGAGATTCCACATCGGAACCGCAGTGCTGGCCGCCGCGGTGATGGGTTGGGTCGCGCCGTTTGCGTTGAAGACGGCGGCCGCGCCGGCGGCCGTCCCTGAGGCGCCGACGTTCACGAAGGACATCGCGCCGATTGTGCAGCGGATCTGTGAAAACTGCCACCGCCCTGACGGCGTGGCGCCGATGTCGCTCGCGACGTACGAGGACGCGCGGCCCTGGGCGCGCGCCATGAAACTGCGCACGAGCATCGGCCCGAAGGCGGGCGTGATGCCGCCGTGGTATGTCGAGAAGAACATCGGCATCCAGCAGTTCCACAACGATCCGTCGCTGAGCGAGGACGAGATCGCGACGATCGGGAAATGGGCGGACACCGGCGCGCCGCGCGGCAACCCCGCCGAGATGCCGCCGCCGAAGGTGTACGCCGACCACACGGCGTGGGCCATCGGGACGCCGGATCTCATCGTCAAGACGAAGGAACTCACCGTCAAGGGCGACGCGCCCGACTGGTGGGGCGAGATTCCGAGCGTGCCGATCGGGTTGACGGAAGACCGCTACGTCGCCGCGCTCGAGATCAAGGAAGTCAACGATGTCGATGCGCACAGCGGCCTCAATCGCGCCACGGTCGGCGGCCGCTTCGTCGTCCACCACATGATTTGGCGGACGCAGGTGATCGACCCGACGAAGGATCAGTCGCAGGATCCGCTGTCGTTCCTCCTCGACGAGGAAACGGTGAACTGGCCGGTGCATGAAGTCGGCCGCAACGCGGACTTCTTCGATCCGAAGTCGGCGCGGCTGCTGAAAGCGGGCTCCAGCATCGTCTCCGATTCGATCCATCTGCATTCGAACGGGCGCGACACGAAGGCGCACCTCGAGATTGGCTTCAAGCTGATGCCGAAGGGCTACACGCCGACCTACAAGCGCGCGGTCTTCGGGCTGGGCAACGGCGTGGACATCGACATCAAGGCGATGGAACCCAACCAGCAGCTCCACGCGTACACCGTGCTGCAGCAGCACACGAAGATTATTTCCTTCGAGCCGCACTTGCACGCGCCCGGCCAGCGGATGTGCCTGGAAGCGATCTGGGGCTACAACATCCAGACGCTGAACTGCGTCGGCTACGACCACAACTGGGTGCGCGGCTACGACTACGCGGACGACTCGGCGCCGCTGTTGCCGAAGGGCACCATCCTGCACATCGTCGGGTATATGGACAACTCGCCGACCAACAAGAACGTGCCGGACCCGCGGAACTGGCAGGGATCGGGCAATCGCTCGGTGGCGAACATGTTCATCGACCTCGGCATGCGGGTCGCGCTGACCGACGAGCAGTTCAAGGACGAGATGGCCCAGCGCCGCGCGCGCCTGCATCTCACCAAGAACGACTACGTCATCGGCTGCCCGCTGTGCACCGTCATCCCGCCGCCGGCGCCGGCCAAGGCGTCGGGAGGGCCGCAGCAGTGAAGCGCGATCGAACGCGAGCACGCCGAGGAAGCGGAGCACACAGAGAGATACGGCCACAGAGACACGGAGACACGGAGAAGAACACGCTCGGTGTCTCGGTGTCTCGGTGGCTGATCGTCTCGGTGTGCTCCGCCTGCTCCGTGGTCTCCGCTGCGCAGTCGCTGTCCTACACGAAGGGGCAGACCGTCGCGCCCGCCTATGAAGGGTGGGAGCAGGCGCCCGATGGGACCACGTATTTCCTGTTCGGGTACATGAACCGGAACTGGGACGAAGAGATCGACGTGCCGGTCGGGCCCGACAACGGCTTCAACCTCGGCGGCGCCGATCAGGGCCAGCCCACGCATTTCCTGCCGCGGCGCAACCGGTTCGTCTTCAGGGTCAAAGTGCCGAGCGGCTTCAGCGCCAAGGACGAGCTGATCTGGACGCTCACCACGCACGGGAAAACCGAGAAGGCGTACGCCACGCTCCGCTACGACTACGTCGTCGATGACGTGGTCAAGGCCTCGGAAACGGGCGCGCTCGGCGCCGGCACGAGCAGTCCGGAAGTGCGGAGCAACAAAGCACCGACGGTTCACATCGAAGAGCTGCGATCGCGCACCATCAAAGCGGGCGAGCCGGTCACGTTCGTCGACCTCGTCAAGGACGATGGTATCCCGAAGCGTCGTCAGCCGTCGCTGGCGTCGCTGGCGCGGGCGCAGCAGGCGGCCGCAGCGGATCCCAATCTGGCGGCAGTGCTGCGAAATCCGTCCATGTCGCCGCCGTCGCGGATCACGGTCGGCAAGGTCGTCGGCTTGCACACGT
>JACPZV010000286.1 GCA_016195295.1 Acidobacteriota bacterium | reverse complement strand
GAACGCCCGGCCCGGGCCGCACGTTGATGTTCTCGGGTTTCCGGCCGAGCACGAGCTGGAAGCGGCCGTCGGCGTCGAACTTCACGACCTGGTTCGATCCGGCGTCGACGATCCAGACGTTGTCCTGCGGATCGACGCGCACCTGCTGCGCGAAGTTGACGGCATACACACCCTGTCCGATCTCCTTCACGAACTTGCCGTTCTGATCGAATTGAAACAGGCGCGAGCCGTTGTGATAGAAGGTGCGCTCGTCGCCGAGCGTCGCGACGGCGTGTCCCGTCCGCGTGTAGACGAACACGTGGCCTTTCGAATTCGTCGCCACGCCGGCCACTTCGCCGAGGTACGTGCCCGATGGCAGCTGCAGCACGTCGGCGTTCGCGTCGTAGTTGATCTCGGGCGCCTGCGCGAAGAGCGCGGCGCCGGCGGCCAGCCCCGCGGCCGCCACGAAGAAGTGGATGAAGCGCGTCGTCGCGTTCATGGGCTCCCTCCTACTTCCCGGCCGAGGTGGTCCGCGTCTGCGGCCGCAGCAGAATCTTCTGCACGCGCCACGCGGTGATCTCGGCCACGTAGATGTCGTCCGGATTGCGGCAGTCCATCTGATGGATGCTGCTGAATTCCTTGAACCCGTGTCCCGCCTTGCCGAACCGCCCGAGAACCGTCCCGTCCAGCTCCATCTTGTAGACCTCGCCCGTCATCGACGCCTGATCGAAGTTGTTACCGGTCGGGAACGAATTGGAGGTGTAGAGATATTGATGCGGCGTATTCGAGATGCAGACGGCCCACGGCGCGCCGACGTTGTCGTATACGGCCTTCTGGTTCAGATCGTTGTCGAGCACGACGATGCGCGAGTTGCCGCGATCGGCGACGTACACGATGCCCTTGGCGTCGACCGCGATCGCGTGCGGCGTGCTGAACTGCAGCGGGCCGTTGCCGCGCGTGCCCGCCGACTTGATGAACCGGCCGTTCTTGTCGTACTTCACGACGCGCGAGTCGCCGTAGCCGTCGCTCACGAAAATGTTGCCTTGCGGATCCCAGGCGACGTCGGTCTCGCGGTGGAACGAATACGGCTTGTTCGCGCCCGAGTACTGGCCGCCGCCGGGCATCAGCGACAACTGCTCGAGCGGATCCGGCCGCTTGCCGAGCACCATCAGGAGCTTCGCGTCCGGACTGAACTTCATGATCACGTTCGAGCCCTCGTCGACGGCCCAGACGTTATCGTCCTTGTCGACGCGCACGGCGTGGGCGAACGACACGCCGTAGCTGCCGGCGCCGAACTCCTTCACGAAGGTGCCGTTCTGATCGAACTCGAACAGGCGCGTCTCGCCGCTGCGCGTGTACACGAACACGTGCCCTTTCGAGTTGGTGGCGACGCCGACGCCCTCGCCCATGTAGAGGCCCGCCGGCAGCTTGAAGAAATTCGGGACCGAGTCGAACGGAATCTCCGGCGTCGTGGCCCTGGCTTTGGCGGGCCCCGACACGTTCTGCGTGAACACCGGACGAGCGCCAAGGATCAGCAGACCGACGGCGACCGTGACGCTGAGACGTCGCACCATGTCACCCTCCAATGCGCGAAGCCTCGCACAATGGCCGGGTGATGTAAAGGGCGCTAAGGGCAAAGGGCTGAGGCAGGAGCGCGCGTTCTACAACCTGCTCGACGATTTGACCGCGCGCACGACGGCCGGCGCGCAGGATCGGCCGACCTTCGCGTACTTCGTGATGAAGGTTCAGGACATCTTTCCCACGCTGCGGCACGATCGCGAGTTCATCAACCTGATCGTTGACACGCTGCGGATGGAGCGCCCGGCGTACCGCGAGCTGTCGAAGTACGCTCAGGCGAACGGGTGGCCCACGTGGACCTGATCGGCATTCGTCTTGCTAAGTTCCTCCGCGGGAGTCACAATGTGACGAGAGTCCATCAGTCATGAACACTTCGGAGATTCGGCCCGCCACCGTTCCCGCTTCGGCGCTGCTCAGCACGTGGACGGCGCACGAATGGCGCGACGGCTTGAAGATCGACGACCTGTCGGCGCTCGATCGCGTCACTGCCCGCACGTGTTACAGCACCTACGAAATCGTGATCGTCTCGCCGGCCAGCGGCGAAGTGATCGTCCGCGGCGGCCGGTTCTTCCCGGAATTCGCCCCGGCGCGCCTCGCCGGCGCCTCGCTCGGCGGCAGCTTGCTGAAGATGCGTAGCATGTACGTCGGCTTCCGCATCGAATTCGCCCTCGACGGCCGCGTCATCATCACCAGCCCGGTCCGCAAGCTGGCGGTCGAGCCCGCGTCGGTCCGCGCCGGCGAGTTGATGTAGGCGCGCGGATTTTCATCCAGCTTGTCCCGCCGACTCTCTGTCTTGCCGGCACTCCTGCTGGCCGTCGCCATCGCCTGCGCGCGTCTCGCGCCGCCTCCACCGATCCTCGTGCTGATCTCGTTCGACGGCTGGCGCGCCGACTACATCGATCGCGCGTCGGTCCCGCATCTTCAGGCGCTGGCCGCGCGCGGCGTGCGATCGACCGGACTCATCCCGTCGTTTCCGGCGACGACGTTTCCGAACCACTACACGATCGCTACCGGCCTGCGCCCCGAGCATCATGGGATCGTCGCCAACACGATTGCGGATCCGACGTTTCGTGAGCGGTTCACGATGTCCGCCGCCACGGCGAAGGACCCGCGCTGGTGGGGCGGCGAGCCACTCTGGGTGACCGCGATTCGCCAGAAACATCGATCGGCGACGATGTTCTGGCCGGGATCGGAAGTCGCGATAGACGGCGTGCGTCCGACGTACTGGCAGCCGTACAAGAAGGAGACGCCGAATGCGGACCGCACCGCGCAGGTGCTCACGTGGCTGGCGCGTCCCGAAAAGGAGCGCCCGTCGTTCGTCGCCGTGTACTTCGAAGAGATGGACTCCGCGGCGCACGACCACGGCCCGGAGTCGCCGGAAGTGTGGACGGCCGCGGAGCATCTCGACGCGGCGCTCGGTCAGCTCGTGGACGGCGTGCAGCGGCTCGGGCTCGACGATCGTACGACGATCGTCACCGTGTCGGATCACGGCATGGCGCCGTTGTCCGAGGATCGCACGGTTGTGCTAGACGACTACGTCGACTTGAAGGACGTGGACGTCATCGAGTGGGGGGCGTTCGTCCAGATGGCGCCGCGCGCGGGGTCGGTCGATGCGCTCTACGCCCGGCTCCACGCCAAGCATCCGCATCTGGCGATCTACAAGCGAGACGAGATTCCCGAGCGGTTTATTTCCCACTCCGCACGGGTTCGCCGAAAAGACGCCAACATCCTGCGCTAATTGACATTCTGGGGCGGCAGCGGAGAACCCGCTTTCCAAAAAGAACAGGCGCCCATAGACCGCCGATCCGCCAAGGCGTTGTTGTCGAACCGTTCGAGAACATCCACGTCTACGATTTCCTCTGCGCCGTGCTGAAGCTGACGCCGGCGCCCAACGACGGAAATCCCACAGTAACGCGCCCGTTCCTGCGGTAGACTCTCGCAAAGCGGGTCAAGGAAGGAATCCAGTTGTCTTTAGGTTTGAACCTCCGCGTCCTCCGTGTCCCCCGTGGTGGAGAGTTGATGCGTGATCGGGTGATGGGGTGATGTGAAGCCGTTCATCAGTCAAGGAGGATGAGATGGGCAAGGTCAATCTCGGTCGCGTCATCCTCGGCGGGTTGCTTACAGGGCTGATCGTCAACATCAGCGAGTTCGTCTTGAACACAATCGTGATCGGCGCGGACATGGAAGCCGCGATGAAAGCCCTGAATCGTCCGATGGACAATCAGATGATCACGTGGTTCGTCATTGCGGGGTTCCTGCTCGGGATCGTCGCCATCTGGCTCTACGCCGCAATCCGGCCGCGGTTCGGCGCAGGCGTCAAGACCGCCGTCGTCGGCGCGCTGGCGGTGTATTTCCTCGCGTACCTCTACCCCAGCATCTTCTTCATGGCGATGAACCTCTTCCCCGCGCGCGTGATGATCATCAGCCTCTGCTGGGGATTGCCCGAGATCGTCGTCGCATCGATTGCCGGGGCGTGGCTGTACACAGAGGGCTAGAAAAGAAGGGCTGAGGGCAAAGGGCTGAGGGCGTAGCGCGGCCCTTCCGCCTTCGCGTGATGGCCACCGAGACTCAGAAACACGGAGAGTCACGCTTCTCCGTGTTCTCCCGCGGTATACACTGATCTCATGGCCCTCAAGGATTCTCTGCTCGCGGACTTCGATCACGAGATGGGAACCACGCGGCGGCTGCTCGAGCGCCTGCCGGACGACCGGCTGTCGTGGAAGCCGCATGAGAAGTCGATGTCGCTCGGCGCGCTGGCCACGCATCTCTGCAACATTCCGCACTGGGGCGGCACGATTCTCAACGAGGCGTTCTTCGATCTGAGGGCGTCGCCGCCCAATCGCGAGGAACAGGCGTCGCGCGCCGACATCCTTTCGTCGTTCGACGAGGCCGTCAAGCGGACGCGCGCGTCGATGGACCAGACCGACGCGGAGCTAGCGTCGCTCTGGTCGCTCAGGCGCGGTGACCAGGAAATGTTCACGCTGCCGCGCATCGCCGCGTTCCGCAGCTTCGTTCTCCACCACATCATCCACCATCGCGGCCAGCTCAGCGTCTACCTGCGGTTGAACGACATCCCCGTTCCGGCGATCTACGGCCCGAGCGCGGATGAGGGATGACCCCACCCCGACTCACCCGATCCACCTGACCCACCCGACCTATAATCTTCTCCCTCTCATGGGCCTGTCTCCCGGCACTCCTCTCGGCCCGCGACCCGTCGCGACTCCACCGCTTCCAGCAGGAGGCGCGCGCCGTCGCCGCGCTGTCGCATCCCAACATCGTCGCGATCTTCGACGTGGGCGCGGGCAGCCGGCCGTACCTGGTGACGGAACTGAGGGATTTGTAGGGCGGGTCCTTTGCGAGCGGAATCTGTAGGGCGGGTCCTTTTGGACCCGCCGCAGAATCAGATGCCGGGTCCGAAAGGACCCGGCCTACAGGACCACAAGACTGCCGGGTCCAAAAGGACCCGGCCTGCACGTTGAGGATTTCGATTACCGCTGTTGTTGCGCGGACGACGGGACGACCGGATCGACGACGATGCCCCAGAAGCCGATCATCATTTCTTCCCAGGTCTGGTCGCCCCACCGCACGTCCTTGGTCGGATCCGGATTGAACTTGTTGCCGGTCGAGTTGTCGAAATGCGCGATGACTTCGATCTGCGTTCCCTTCGGCAGCGTCTTTGGCTGCGCGAGCTGATACGTGATCTGCCAGTTGAAATCGTACCTCGGCACCGACAGCAGGGTCTCAGACGAGCCGTCCGGATAGTGCGCGATGTAGGTCATGTCCTTGCCGCGCATGTGCATGTGCGGCGTCAGCGACGTCAGCACGGTTTCGCGCGCCAGGACCTGCGTTGCGCGGACTTCGTGGTTCCCGTCGCCCGCGGGAATGACGAATCGCGGATTGAGCGCCAGTCCGCCGGCCGCTTGTTTCTTCGGCGGCTCCTTGGCAAAAATCACGGCGACCTTCGTGCGGTCGGTCGCGGGTGTGCCGTTCGTCGTGTAGTGCACTTGGAGGATCAGGTCGGACTTCCCCGTCAGGTGACGCGCCACGCCTTCAGGAAACGTCAGTCCGGGCTTGTTCGGCGTCACGCCGCCGATGTTCGTGGGCCCAAGCACCGCGGCCTCGCGGATCGGCTCGCCTGCCGGCTGCGTGAACGCGATCACGTGATGCACGTGGGCGCGCGCCTCCGGACTGATCTCGATCGCCTGGATCCATTTGTCCTCGGGCAGGTTCATCGGGACGCGCATGTACTGGTAAGGAATCGTCCCGGTCGCCGGGATCTCGAACGCCTGCTCCATCGCGAAGACGGCGTCGGGCGTGCCGATCGTCCAGCCGTCGACGAACGTTGGCGCGCCCGGCAGATCCTTGTCGTCGCCCTTCGGCGCGCCGGTATCGACCCACGCGACGATGGTCGCGATGTCCTTTTCGGCGAGGCTCGGATCGTTCCTGAACGTGCCGTGCGTCGGGTCCGCGCCCCACGGCGGCATCGTGCGCGAGACGACGCGCTGCTTGATCGACTTCGCCCAGGGCCGCGCGTCCTCGTACGTCATCAGCGACATCGGCGCGAACATCGTCGGCCGGTGACATTCGACGCAGCTCTTATAGAAGATGGGCGCCACGTCCTTGGCGAACGTGACGGCGGTCGGTGCCGCTGGGTCGGCTGCGTGACTCGTCGAGGGGATGCCGATGGCGAATACCACCGCCGCCGCCGCAGGAATTGATCGATTCATCACAAGCCGCTCCTCTTGAGAGTGAGATCGTAGTATACGACGCGGTCCGGCCCTGTCAGGTTCTCCTCTCCGCGCGACCTACCTGCCCCACCCGCCTTACCCGCCCGACCCGACCCATCCGCCCTACTTGCCCGGCTGGCTCGTCGTCACCGGGCGCACGGTCGGATACTTGATGCCGAGCTGTTCCAGGTACGTCTTGTACTTGCTCGGGTCGTAGTAGTACTTCTTCATCTCCGGCCGGTACTTCTCCATACGTTCTTTGTTCAACCAGATCGCCGGTGTGTCTTCGGGCCGCATGAGCGGGACGTACTTCCGGTCTTTCGTCTGGACGTTCTTGAAGTAGTCCCACGCCTGCGTCACCAGCTCCGGGCGGGTCAGGAGATCGATGACCGTCAGCGCGACGACCTTCGACCCGTACTGGATGCCCTTGTGCGCGATGGGCGTCGCCATGGAGATCGCATTGGCCCAGTTGTGACCGGGACCGGCTTGGATGTTCGACGGATAGTTCAACGTGACCGTGGGCACGTTCCAGGCGATGTCGCCGATGTCATCGGAGCCGCCGCCGCGCTTCTCCTCGTCCGGGATCACTTCGCGGCCGCGCAGCGGTTGAATCTTCGTCGCGAGCCCCGTCTCCGGAACCTTCATTTCATGCTGCAGGGCCTTCGCCAGCGTCTGATCCGCCTCGCTCCATACGGGCAGCCCGACTTTCTCGATGTTCGCGTGCATGACTTCGGCAATCGTCTTGTTGAAGTGGCCCGGCCACGCCGAGCCGAGCACGCGCATCGAGACCTCGGTGTCGGTCATCAACGTGGCGCCCTTCGCCATGTTGTTGCCGATATCCCAGAGCTTCTTGATCTCGTCGTAACCGGTTTCGCGGAAGTAGTACCAGACCGCCGCGTTCGGCGGGACGACGTTGGGCTGATCGCCGCCGTTGGGGATGACATAGTGCGAGCGCTGCTGCAGGCGCAGGTGCTCGCGGCGGAAGTTCCAGCCGATGTCCATCAGCTCCACGGCGTCGAGCGCGGAGCGGCCGCGCCACGGCGCGCCGGCCGCGTGCGCGCTCTCGCCCTTGAAGTCGTACTCCACCGACACGAGGCCGTTGTTGCTGCTGTCGCCCCAGCTCGTCTGCATGCCGGCGCCGACGTGCGCGAAGATGCAGATGTCGACGTCCTTGAACGCGCCGGCGCGGACGTAGTACGCCTTCGTGCCGAGCAATTCTTCAGCGACGCCGGGCCACAGCTTCAGCGTGCCCTGCAGGTGCTGCTGCTCCATGATCTTCTTGACCGCGAGCGCGGCCGCGATCTGCATCGGCATGCCCGAGTTGTGCCCTTCGCCGTGTCCCGGCGCGCCCTCGATGATCGGCTCGTGCCACGCGACGCCAGGTTTCTGCGACGCCTGCGGGATGTCGTCGATGTCGGAGCCGAGCGCGATGACCGGTTTGCCGCTGCCCCACGACGCCATCCATGCCGTCGGGACCCCGGCGAGGTTCTCCTGAATCGAGAACCCGTTCTGTCTGAGGATGCCGGTGAGGAACTTCGACGTCTCGAATTCCTGGAACCCCGGCTCGGCGAAGCTGAACACCATGTCGTTCCATTGCTGCAGGTTTTCCTTCATGCCGTCGACTTCGAGGCCGACATCGCGCTTGTACCGTTCGGTCGTGGGATTCGGCGCCGCCGCGGCCGGCGCCTGGGCCGACGCCTGGGCCGGCGCCTGACCGGGCGCGGCGCTGAGGGACCCGGTGAGAGCGACCGCGAGCGCGAGCGTGAAAAGACGTGATGCGCGCATGAAGAGACCTCCCGAAGAGCTAAGGGCTAAGGGCTAAGGGCTAAGGGCTGACGAATTCTAACCTAATCGGCGCTGCGTTCAGTGCTCAGCCGCAGCCCTCAGCCATTAGCCTTCAGCCCTTGGCCGTTCGTCCCTCAGCCCTCAGCCCTCAACCCTCAGCCCTCAGCCCTCAGCCCTCAGCCCGCAGCCCTCAGCCCTCAGCCCTCAGCCCGCAG
>JACPZV010000285.1 GCA_016195295.1 Acidobacteriota bacterium | reverse complement strand
GTTGGTCGCCCGCATCGCGTCGGTGGCCGACTGCAGCACCTCGCGGTACAGCCCGAGCTTGTCGCCGAAGTGATAGTTGACCGCGGCGACGTTCGCCCGCGCCACGCGGCAGATGTCCCGGACGGTGACCTTCTTGAAACCGCGGTCGGCGAACAGGCGCTCGGCCGCCCTCAGCAGCCGATCGCGCGTCTCCGAGTCGCGGAGGACCGTCACAGCGACCGCTTGAACAGGGCCGTCGCCGCGCCGAGCGAGACGACCGAGAACACCAGCAGGAACATGAGGTCGTACGAGATCGCCCCGAAGCCCGTGTTCTTCAGGAGCAGGCTCTTGAACGCGTGCACGGCATAGGTGAACGGATCGGCCACGGCGATCACCTGCATCCACCCCGGGAAGCCCTGCTGCGGATAGACGGCGCCGCTCGGAAAGTACAGCAGCGTGTTGAGGACGCCGAACACGGCGCGCGGCAGCAGCGGATCGGTGACGCGCACCATGATCAGGAACATCAGGCTGATCAGCGCGAACGCCGTGACGACGATCACGACGAAGATGCGGAGCAGCCGCATCGGGTCGAACGGGTTCGGAATTCCCGCAATCACCGACCCGATGACCATCAGGAACATGCCGGCCAGCACCGCCTTGATCGTTCCCGAAATGTTGAAGCCGGCAATGAGCTCGAACTTGGAGATCGGCGTGACGAGGTACCCTTCGTGCAGCCCGCGCGCTTTGTCGTCGATGAAGATGATGCCCCCGCCGATCATCACCATCATGAAGATCGACATGACGACCGATCCGGCGAGCAAGTACTGAATGTAAGGCACGTAGGGATACACCTCGACCACATCGAGCGTGGCCTGGCCCGTCACGCGAGGCGCCCTCGCCGGCTGGTTGTAGGCGCTCAACATGCTGCCGAGCACGCCGGCCATCGCACTCGAGACAAAGCTGTCGGTGTTGTCCTCGACGAGGGCGACCCGCGGCGCGTTGCGCTCGAGCACCCTCCGCGAGAACTCCGGGGGAATCGTCAGCACGCCGTTCACGCGGCCGTTGCGCAAATCGTTCAGCGCGACGCCGGGATCCGCGTAGTCAAAGGTGTCGATCGTGCGCGCGCCCGACGCCAGCGCCGACGCCAGCTCGCGCACCTTCACGGCCGGCACCCCGTGATCCTGATCGACGATGGCCAGCTTGAGGTGCTTGACGTTGCCGCCGAACGCGTAGCCCAGCACGACGAGCTGGACGATCGGAAAGATCATCGAGATGACGATGAGCACGGGGCTCCGCCGGAAACGGCGGAGCTCGCGCTCGATGATGGCCCACGTGCGACCCATGTCAGCCTCGCCTGAGCATGAACGGACTGTCCTTGGCGGAGGCCTCCTGCAGCTCGTCCCGCAGGGCACGCCCGGTGTAGTGGACGAACACGTCGTCGAGCGTCGTGCTCTGGACCGAGAGCGAGTGCACCGTCAGCGACTCGGCGTGCGCCGCTTCCATCAGCGCGAGTGTGGTCGCCGGGCCGTTGCCCGTCGCGATGCGGAAGACGTTGTCGTGCGCCGTCACTTTCTCCACGTCGGGGAGCCGCTCCAGCCGCGCCTGCCAACCAGCCGGGGCGCCCGAGAAGCTCGCCTCGAGCGTGTTCTTGCCGGGGATGGACGTCTTGAGTTTCATCGGCGAATCGAGCGCCTTCAGCTCGCCGTGATCGACGATGGCGATGCGATCGCAGAGCTTGTCGGCTTCATCCATGTAATGCGTCGTGATGAGGACCGTCAGGTGGCGCTCGTTCTTGATCTTGTCGAGCATCTCCCACACGGCGACGCGCGACACGGGATCGAGCCCGGTCGTCGGCTCGTCGAGGAAGAAGATGCGCGGCTCGTGGACGAGCCCGCGCGCGATCTCGACGCGCCGCCGCATGCCGCCCGACAGGTTCTTCACCTGCGCGTCGCGCCATTGCGTCAGCTCGACGGCCTCGAGCAGCTCCGCGATCAGACGCTCTCGCGTGGCGCGCGGCACGCCGTACAACTTCGCGAAGATGATCAGGTTCTCTTCGACGCTCAGCTCGAGGTCGGTCGTCATCGCCTGCGGGATGACCCCGATCGAGCGCCGCACGCCGTCCGGCTGCTTGACGACGTCGAAGCCGTTGACGAGCGCCGTGCCCTCCGTCGGCGGCAGCAGCGTCACGAGCACGCGGATGAGCGTGGACTTCCCGGCGCCGTTCGGTCCGAGCAAGCCGAAGATCTCCCCCTCCTCCACGGCGAAGCTGATGCCCTTCACCGCCGTGAAGTCGCCGAATCTCTTGACGATCTTCCGAACGTCGATGGCGCTCATACCCCTCGCGCGAGCCTTTCCGGCAAACGGCGATCGATCATGGCACCGGCAGCAGCACGTACGCCGTCATGCCGACGGCCAGCCGCCGATCGCGGTTGTCCACGCGCAGCCGCACCTCGAACGTTTTGATGTCGCGCTTCGTGCGGCTGACGTCACGTTGCGTGGCGAACGCGGCGTCGGCGCCACGATAAAACACGGTCCCCTCGAGTTCCGCGCCCGATGGCAGCCGGACTCGCAGCGTGTCGCCGATGCGCATCCGGTCGATGTAGCCCTCCTCGACGTCGGCGCGCACCCACAAATCGTCGGGGTTGATGAGCGTGATGACGGGTTGGCCGGGATTGACGACTTCTCCCGGCCGCACGGCGCGCACGTCGACGATGCCGTCGATCGGCGCGTGGATTTCGGTGTAGCGCAGCCGGACGCCCGCCTTCGTCTGCTGCGCAGTCGCGGCGGCTTGCATGTGCTCGCTGGCCTGCACCTGGCTGCGCCTCACGGCAATCTGCTCCGCGTTCGCGCGCGCCAGCGCGACCGCCGATCGCTGCGCCTCGACCTGCTTTTTCAGCGCGTCGAGCCGCGCCTGCGTCGCCGTGAACGCCGTCCGCGCCTGGTCCAGCTCGTGCGGCGACGCCACCTTCTGCTGCGACAGATTCTGCGTCCGCTCGAACGTCAAGCGCGCGTTCTCGAGATCGGCAGCCGTCGCGTCGACCTGCGACTCGAGTGACGAGAGCGTCGACTCGGCCTGACGAATCTGATCGGCCGTCTGGCGCTCCTGATACCGAAGCGCGGCTTCGGATTCTTGGACCTGCGACGACAACCCGGCGACGTTCTGCGTGTAGTACGCCGTGTCGGCCTTGAGCTCGTCGGGGACGATGACGGCCACGAGCTGGTCCTTCTTCACGACGTCGCCCTCGCCGACCAGCAGCTGGCCGATCTGCCCGCCGATCTGCGGGCTGACGATGACGTCGTTGGTGGTGACGATGCCGGTAAGGACGATCTCGGTCGGACGCGAGCGTGTGTAGCCGTACCAGCCGCCGCCGGCGAGCGCGAGGAGCAAAAGAGGAAGCAGTCGTTTTCGGACCATGGCGTCAGTCTCAAACGTATGTATAAAACACCTGTTTGATTCGTGTCAATCGCGAATTGCCGGTCGCGGGTCCGCAGATTCGAATTCGAGATCGGTTCGGCGCCCTGATGGAGGCCGGGGCCTTTCGGACCCGGCGATCAGGGCGTCAGCGCGGGCGTGAGCGGCGGCGGATGGCGATGGTGCGTGGCCTGCTCGAAGGCGTAGGCCAGTTTCAGCAAGTCGGGCTCGGCGAACGGGCGCCCGAGGAACTCGACGCCGACCGGCATTCCATCGTCGGCGAATCCCGCCGGAACCGTGATCGCGGGGAGTCCCGTCGCGGCGCTCGCCGCGCAGTTCCCGCCCGTCTGCGGCTCGCCGATCTTCGCGGCCGTGCGCCGCAGCGTCGGGTACACCAGCGCGACGACGTGGTTGTCGTCCATCGCGTTGAGCAACGTCTCACGCAGCTGCGCCTGTCTCGCTTGCATCGTCCGATACTCGTCTGAGTCCAGCGTCGCGACGTCGTTCGATCGTCGGAAGCCCTGCTCGAGCGACGGATGGAACAGCCCTTTGTCGAGAACCTCACTCAGGGTCCTGACCGGCGCGCGCGGCGTCCGTCTGAGGTATTCGTTCAGGTGGAACTTGAACTCGAACCGGATCAGCGACACTTCCCCTTCATTCGGGAGGCCGTCCGCCTTTACCTCGACCGTCTGCGCGCCGCGCTGTTCCATCGCTTGAACCGCGGTGCGCACCACGCTGCCGGCGCGCTGATCTTCAGACGCCGCGCCGAAGAGCGGCACGAACACGCCCAGCCGCGCCCCGCGCAGGCCGTCGCGCTCCAGGGATTTCG
>JACPZV010000252.1 GCA_016195295.1 Acidobacteriota bacterium | reverse complement strand
GGCGCTCGAGGACGCGTATCACGGCACGATGCGCCGGCTCTCGATCAAGCACGACGGGCACGCGCGTACCGTGGATGTGCGAATTCCTGCCGGCGTGGGCGACGGCTCACGCGTGCGGGTCACCGGCGAAGGGGAACACGGCACGAGCGGCGCGCAGTCCGGCGATCTGTATTTGCGGATTCGGCTCGCGCCGCACGCGAGGTTCGAGCGCCGCGGCCGCGACCTCTACACGCACGTGCCCGTGCCGCTGACGACGGCGGTCCTGGGCGGCGAAGCCGAGGTCACGACGCTGGCCGGCAAGCCGCTGCGCTTGAAGATTCCGCCGGCGACGCAGCCGGCGCAGGTGTTCCGTCTGAAGGGCCATGGGATGCCGTCGACCGGGAAGCCGGGCGATCACGGCGACCTGTACGCAACGATCGACGTCGAGCTGCCGCGCGCGCTGACGCCGGAACAACGAACGCACTTTGAGGCCTTGAGGAAACTGCAGACGAGTACGAAGCATTCGGCAGCCTGAGCGATTACCCGATTACCCAATTATTCGATTACTCAATTCGACTTCGCGACCATGAACATCAACAAATACACGCAAAAGGCCCAGGAAGCGGTCCTCGATGCACAACGTCTCGCCGAGCAACTGAGCCACGCGCAAATCGAACCGGAACACTTGCTCGTCGCGCTCGTTGAGCAGCGCGAGGGCGTGGTGCCCGAGCTCCTGCGGAAGATGTCGGCCGACCCCGGGAAGGTCGCTCGCGCGGCACGAGAGCTCGTCGAGAAGATGCCGCAGGC
The DNA here is from genome assembly GCA_016195295.1 of Acidobacteriota bacterium. Classification (GTDB taxonomy): domain Bacteria; phylum Acidobacteriota; class Vicinamibacteria; order Vicinamibacterales; family CAVVIG01; genus SRVP-36. Next base: position 7,654 of record JACPZV010000252.1, on the reverse strand, counting down.
GTACGGCGGATCCCAGCCCGGCCTGTCTCCCCGCTTCAAGCTGGTCACCGACAAGGCCCAGGCCGAAGCCGATCGTCTCAAGGACGATTACGTCAGCACCGAGCATCTCTTCATCGCAATTACAGATGAGGGCGGCCGCTCGCCCGGTGCGCGGCTGCTGAAGCAGATCGGCGTGACGCACGAACGGATCAGCGAAGCGCTCAAAAGCATCCGCGGGTCGCAGAAGGTGACGTCGCAGAATCCTGAGGGTACGTATCAGGCGCTCGAACGGTACGGCCGCGATCTGACCGAACTGGCCCGCAACAACAAGCTGGACCCGGTGATTGGCCGAGACGAGGAAATCCGTCGCGTGATTCAGGTACTCTCGCGGCGCACGAAGAATAACCCGGTGTTGATCGGCGAGCCCGGCGTCGGCAAGACCGCCATCGTCGAAGGCCTGGCGGGCCGCATCGTGAGGGGCGATGTGCCCGAAGGCCTGAAGAACAAGCGCATCGTCGGCCTCGATCTGGGCGCGCTCGTCGCCGGCGCCAAGTATCGCGGCGAGTTCGAGGAGCGGCTCAAGGCGGTGCTGAAGGAGATCGCCGACGCGCAGGGTCAGGTGGTCTTGTTCATTGACGAGCTGCACACTGTCGTCGGCGCCGGCGCGGCCGAGGGATCGATGGATGCGTCGAACATGCTGAAGCCGATGCTGGCGCGCGGTGAACTTCATACGATCGGCGCGACCACGCTCGACGAGTACCGGAAGTACATCGAGAAGGACGCCGCGCTCGAGCGGCGCTTCCAGCCCGTGATGGTCAGCGAACCGACCGTCGAGGACACGATCAGCATCCTGCGCGGGCTGCGCGAGCGATATCAGATTCACCACAAGGTGAACCTCAAGGACGCCGCGCTGGTCGCCGCCGCCGTCCTATCGAACCGATACATCTCCGACCGTTTCCTGCCCGACAAGGCGATCGACCTGGTCGACGAAGCCGCGTCGAAGCTGCGCATGGAGATCGATTCGATGCCGGCCGAGCTCGATGAGATCCGCCGCCGCATCATGCAGCTCGAGATCGAGCGCGAGGCGCTGCGCAAGGAGAAGGACAAAGCCTCGCGCGAGCGGCTGGCGAAGCTGGACAAGGAGCTCGCCGATCTGAAGGAAGAACAGGCGCGGCTCTCCGCGCACTGGCAACAGGAAAAGGAAGCGATCCAGCAGTCGGCCAAGCTGCAGGAAGCGCTCGAGGCCGTCAAGGGAGAAGTCGAACGGGCGCAGCGTTCCGGTGACTACGCCAAGGCGTCGGAGCTTCAGTACGGACGCGTCCCGCAGCTTGAGAAGCAGATCAAGGACGTCGACGCGCGGCTGGCCGAGATGCAGAAGAGCGGCCGGATGCTGAAGCAGGAAGTCGACGAGGAGGACATCGCCGAAGTCGTCAGCAAGTGGACGCACATTCCGGTCAGCCGCCTGATGGAGGGTGAAGTCCAGAAGCTCATCCACATGGAGGAGCGGCTGCACCACCGCGTCATCGGTCAGGACGACGCGATCAACGCCGTGTCGAACGCGATCCGGCGGGCCCGCGCCGGACTGCACGATCCGAACCGGCCGCTTGGCAGCTTCATGTTCCTCGGGCCGACCGGCGTCGGCAAGACCGAGCTGGCGCGAGCGCTCGCCGAATTCCTGTTCGACGACGAGCAGGCGATCGTCCGCATCGACATGTCCGAGTACCAGGAGAAGCACACGGTCTCGCGCATGATTGGCGCGCCTCCCGGGTACGTCGGGTACGAGGAGTCCGGCCAGTTGACCGAGGCCGTGCGCCGGCGGCCGTACGCCGTCGTGCTGTTCGATGAGATCGAGAAAGCGCACCCAGAAGTGCTGAACGTCCTGCTCCAACTGCTGGATGACGGGCGACTCACGGACGGCAAAGGCCGCACGGTGGACTTCAAGAACGTCGTCGTCATCATGACGTCCAATCTGGCCGGCGATCTACGCGAGCATTTCCGTCCGGAGTTTTTGAACCGCATCGATGAGATCGTGACGTTCCACCCGCTCGATCGCGTACACATGAAACAAATCATCGACATCCAGATTGCGGGACTCATGAAGCGGCTCGAGGAACGCAAGATTCATGTCCGGCTTACCGACGACGCCAAAGATCAACTTGTCCGTGAGGGGTACGATCGCGCGTACGGCGCGCGTCCGCTGAAACGGACAATTCAACGGCGCGTCTTGGATCCGCTCGCGCTGCGCGTCCTCGAAGGCGATTTCCTCGAGGGCGACACGGTGACCGTTGACGCCGGCGCCGACGGCCTCGTCTTCGAGAAACGGGAAACCGTGAAGACGTAAGATGGGTCAAGGCCCACACGGCCCCAAGAACACGAGAACATGGCAACCCCTCCTCGCTCCCCCCGCCGGTCCCCTCGTGGCAACGAACGCCGCGGTCCGCTCGGAGCGCGCCCGTCGTCGTCGCTGTGGTACGGGCTCGCGCTGCTCATCGTGCTCGCCCTGGCGCAGGTGTACTTCGTGCAGCCCAGCGGCCGGTCGATTCCCTACTCGGAGTTCAAGGCCCTGGTTCGAAGCGGCCAGGTCGCGGAGATCTCGATCTCTGATCAAGTGATCCGCGGTACGCTGAAGGATTCGGACAAGCAGAAAGCACAGTTCACGACGACGCGCGTCGAGGATCCGAAGTTGGCGGAAGAACTCGACGCGAAGGGCGTGAAGTACACCGGCGAAGCGGCCAATCGCTGGCTGCCCGATCTGCTCGGCTGGGTGCTGCCGCTGCTCTTCTTCATCGGCATCTGGGGCTTTTTCTTCCGACGGATGAGCGGCGCGGAAGGCGGCGTGATGTCGTTCGCGCGCAGTCGCGCCAAAATCTACGCCGACGACGAAGTCAAAGTGAAGTTTTCGGACGTCGCCGGCGTCGACGAAGCCGAGAACGAACTCAAGGAGATCGTCGAGTTCCTCAAGAATCCGAGGAAATACACGAATCTCGGCGGCCGGATTCCGAAAGGCGTCCTGCTCGTCGGGCCGCCCGGGACGGGCAAGACGCTGCTCGCGCGCGCGGTCGCGGGTGAAGCGCACGTGCCTTTCTTCAGCCTGAGCGGCTCGGAGTTTGTCGAGATGTTCGTCGGCGTCGGCGCCGCGCGGATCCGCGATCTGTTCCAGCAGGCCGAAGCCAAAGCGCCGTGCATCGTGTTCATAGACGAGCTGGACGCGTTGGGCAAAACGCGCGTGCAGAGTCCGCTCGGCAGCCACGAAGAGCGCGAGCAGACGCTGAATCAATTACTGGCGGAGATGGACGGCTTCGATTCGCGCAAAGGCGTCATCATCATGGCCGCCACGAACCGACCGGAAGTGCTCGACCCGGCGCTGCTCCGCCCCGGCCGATTCGACCGGCAGGTGCTCGTCGACAAACCGGACGTCAAGGGACGCGAGGACATTCTCCGGATCCACGTCAAGACGGTGAAGCTCGGCCCAGAGGTCGACTTGAAAGTGGTCGCGGCGCGGACGGCGGGTTTCGCCGGCGCGGACTTGGCGAATCTCGTCAACGAGGCCGCGTTGCTGGCCGCGCGGCACGACAAGACCGCCGTCGGCATGGCGGACTTCGAGTCGGCGATCGATCGGCTCATCGCCGGCCTCGAGAAGAAGCGCGTGATGAGCGTCAAGGAGCGCAAGATCGTCGCGTATCACGAGTCCGGCCACGCGATCGTCGCCACGACGCTGCCCGGCCTCGACCCGGTCCACAAGATCTCGATCGTGCAGCGCGGTTTCGGCGCGCTCGGGTACACGATGCAGCTCCCGCTCGAGGATCGGTATCTGATGACTCGCGGCGATCTGTTGGCCCAGCTCGCCGTGCTGCTCGGAGGGCGGACGGCCGAGGAGATCGCGCTCGGAGAGATCTCGACGGGCGCGCAAAACGATCTGCAGCGCGCCACGGACATCGCGCGCGCGATGGTCACCGAGTTCGGCATGAGCGACGCACTTGGCGCGATCAATTACGACGGCAACAAACGCGCGCGCTTCCTCGACATCCCGATGCCGGCCGAGCGCGGGCTGTACGGTGAGGACACCGCGCAGCAGATCGACGCCGAGATCAAACGGATCCTGACCGACGCGCACAACACGGCGCGCGAGATCCTCACGAGCAAACGCGACAAGCTCGAAACCGTTACCGAACGCTTGCTGGAGGTGGAAGTGATGGAAGGCGAGGAACTGCGGCGGTTACTGGGCTCGGAGCCCACTGCGTGAACGCGATCGCCGCGCCGACCGACTGCACCGCCACGATCAAGCCCACGCACGCAGGCCAGCCTCCCAGTTTCCAGACCGCCGCTGGCACTGCAGAGCCTGCGCTGCCGCCGGCGTAGTAAAACGTCGAATACAGTCCCACGGCCAGCCCGCGATCCTGCGTCGTCACCGCGCCGATGTAGCTGCTCGCCGTCGCCTGCGCAATGAACACGCCCGTCGCCGCGAGCGCGAGTCCGCTCACGACCGCCGGCAGCCACGGGATCAGAGTCAGCAGTGCGCCACCGCCTCCAATCGCCATCGCGGAGCCGATCCCCGTGCGGTGGCCGTACCGATCGATCCAGTGTCCGGAGATCGGCGTCACCACCGCGCCGAGCAGGTAGACCACGAACAACCAGCCGAGCGCGACCGTGCTCAGGTTGAAGGGCGGCGCGGCCAGGTGGAACGTGACGTAGGTGAACATCGCCACCTGCGTGAACAGCACGCTGAAGCCGACCGCGTAGGTCGTCGCGAGCCGCCGATTGCGAAAATGCGCCGAGACTGATCCGCGTGGTTGGACGCCGCCGCGCGGCTCCAACCGTCGCTCCTCGCGCGGCAGCCAGACGGCGAGCGCGATGGCGACCGCCATGTTTAAAAGCGCGAGCGCGACGAATGCCGCCTGCCAACTGACGTCGGCGGCCATCAGGCCGGCCACCGCGCGACCTGTGAATCCCCCGAAGATGGTACCGCTCATATAGGCGGCGGTCGCTCGGCCCGCGTGCGACGCGGGCCAAACCTCGTGAATGTACGCGACCGCGCTCGCGAAGACGCCTGGTGTCGCGATGCCCTGGACGAATCGCCAGAAGATGATCTGCGGCAGCGTGCTCGACGTCGCGGTGAGGGCGGTCGCGATGGCCAGCGCGAACGCCGAGCTGACGATGACGCGGCGGAGGCCGAGGCGGTCGGCGAGGCGACCGACCAACGGCGCCGCGAGCGCCACCGCCACGGTCGGCGCGGTCACCGTGAGGCTGACGTCGAAATTCGACGCGTGAAACGTGCGCGCGAGGAACGGGAGCAGCGGCTGTGTCGCGTACAGGTCAAGAAACGCGGCGAAGCCCGCCAGCATCACCGGAAGAGTCGGTAGCCGTCGCATTGATCTATATTGTCGTCCATGACTTTGCTTCGCACGACCTCCGTTTCCGCTGTCGCTCTCCTCGCGTCTCTGGTCACGTTGCCCGCGCAGACGCCTGCCGGCGTCAAAGCCTTCACCGGCGCGCGCGTGATCGACGGCACCGACCGCCCGCCGATCGAGAACGCCACGATCGTTGTCCGGGATGGACGCGTCGTCTTGATCGGCGCCGCGGCGCGCGTCGCGGTGCCGGCTGGCGCCGAGCGCGTCTCGCTCGCCGGCAAGACCGTGATCCCGGGCCTCGTCAACGCGCACGGCCACGTCGGCGACACCGAGGGGCTCGAGGGCAACCACTACTCCGCGGCGAACGTGACGCGCGATTTGCGTCTGTACGCCGACTACGGCGTGACGACGGTGTTCAGCCTCGGCGGCGATCAAGCGGCCGGATTCGCGGCGCGCGACGCGCAGCGGACGCCGATGCTCGATCGCGCTCGGCTGTTCGTCGCGGGCCCAGTGCTGTCGCCCAAGTCGCCCGAGGACGCGTGGAAGCTTGTCGCCGAGGATCAGGCGATGAAGGTCGACATCGTCAAGATCCGTGTCGACGACAACCTGGGCTCGGCGACGAAGATGACGCCGGAGATCTATCAAGCGGTGATCGACGAATCGCACAAGCGCGGCCTGCGCGTGGCGGTTCACCTTTTCTACCTGTCGGACGCGAAGGCCCTCCTCGATGCCGGCGCCGATTTCATCGCGCACAGCGTGCGCGACACCGAGGTAGACGAGTCGTTCATCGGCATGATCAGGCGGCGGAACGTCTGTTACTGCCCGACGCTGACGCGCGAGGTGTCGACGTTCGTGTACGGCACGACGCCGGCGTTCTTCTCGGATCCGCTGTTCCTCAAGTACGCGGACTCGGCGACCGTCGCGGCGCTGAAGGATCCGAAGCGGCAGGAGGCGATGCGCAACAGTCGCAGCGCCCAGCGCTACCAGGCGGGGCTCGAGGTGGCCAATCGAAACCTGAAGAAGTTGTCGGATGCCGGCGTCACGATCGCGATGGGTACAGACAGCGGCGCCCCCGCGGGCCGCTTCCAGGGGTACTTCGAGCTCATGGAACTGGAGATGATGGCGAAGGCCGGCCTGACGCCGAAGCAAGTGCTGATGGCGGCAACGCGCGACGCGGCGCGCTGTCAGAAAGTCGATGGCGAAGTGGGCACGCTGGAAGCGAACAAGTGGGCGGACTTCGTCGCGCTCGACGCGGACCCGCTGGCCGACATCACGAACGTCGGGAAGATCGATTCGGTGTGGATCGCGGGAAACAAGGTGCGACGCTGAATTGGGTAGTTGAGTAATTGGGTAGGTGGGTAATGGATGGCGACGGTCATGCGCGGAGTCCGCTCGATCCGGTCGGTCCAGCGCTTCGCCCGCGAGCGCGCTATGCGGCGAGCCTCGCAGACGCGTCCGCGCTACGCAGTTCTGTCTATTGTGGCCAACTCATCCCTCACAATCGGCAGCAACCCAAAGTGCAATGGGCAGTTCCGCGAGAATTGAAGACCCACGGCCGTTTCGCTACACTGCAGCGACGATCAGTCGGACGCTGCTACGGAGTTGGCCCGACTTGTGGTTAGGCCTGCTGGGAAAAAAGAATGTGGGTCCACAAGCACGCGTCATTTGGGACGGTTTAGAATTCCGAACGCCGGCCGTACTGCGCAGTATTGAGCGCCTGTCGGAAACCGAGCTTCGTTGGCAACCGCCAAATGCGGGCAACTCGGTCGCCTGTTTCACTTTACGGACGACATCATCCTCGGGATGTCCCAGGGAGGGGCCACAATCCGCGTTGCGGTGCCCACCCTGGTCGTCTGGCTGTACGGAACGCTGGTGCTCGCCGAACGGCGATCGGGGTACGTCATCATCCTCGTCGGGTCGCTCGGTGCGTCGGGCATGCCCGTCGTCCACATGACGGGGGCGGGGACCGGCAAGTCCAGCGGATTCTTCTTCGTCTGGACACTCATCGCGCTCGGCGTGACGGGGATCTTCTCCCTCATCCTCTCGGTGCGCGGACTGCGGAGCCTGCAATGGGGCCAGCCCCGATAGTCCAACAACCCGAACATGGAAAGGCCCGTCGCACGGCGGAGGTGATCGGCGCGGATCGGGTTCTGCCGGCGACCGCCGCGCCCAGTTCTATTCAAGGCGAAGTGCGGGCTAACAACTATCAGGCCTCCCCGAGTCAAGAGCGCAGATCTTCTCTGTCCGGTCGTCGTCCGAAGCCTACGCGTCGGAAATCCAAGCGCGATCGGTGAACTCGAGCTCGATCGCGTTCTCCTTCAGTGCGG
>JACPZV010000251.1 GCA_016195295.1 Acidobacteriota bacterium | reverse complement strand
TTTCGAAACTGATCTCGCGCGTGTTGAGACACAACCCGATGTAGCCGACCTTCAGCGGGCCGTACGTCTTGACGACGAAAGGTTCGGCGCCGCCGATCGGTTTGCTGGTTTTGGTGTCGATGACGTTGGCGACCAGCCACTGAAACTTCGCCTCCTGCATCCGCTGGATCAGCACGTCGTCGCCGAAATCGAACTCGTGATTGCCGAGCGTCGCGAAATCGAGTCCGGCGGCGTTCAAAGTGGCGATCATCTGCTCGCCCTTGAACACGCCCGAGGCCACCGACGGCGAGAGGAAGTCGCCGGCGAGGATCAGCACCGGCGTCCGGCCTGCGGCCGCCAGCGTCCGTTTCATCGCCGCGACGCGGGCCAGGCCGCCCAGGCCGTTCACCGGCAGCGTCTGGTACACGTCGTTGATTTGCAGGATCGTCAGCGGCGCCCGCGCGCGCGGCGCGCCGGGCTCTTCCTGCTGCGCGTGAAGGAGCGCGGCGGTCGCGACGAGGAGTGCAGCGAGCAGGCGCTTCATCGATAGCCGATCCAATTCGGCAACTGCGTCAGGTCGACGTTGCCGCCGCTCAAAATGATGCCGACCCGCGCGCCGCGAATCGGGAACGAACCTGCAAGCGCGGCCGCCGCGCCGAGCGCGCCCGTCGGCTCGACGACGAGCTTCAGCCGCTCCCAGAGATAGAACATCGTCTCGAGCAACGTCGGATCGTCGACGGAGGTCATGTCGCTGACGTACTGCAGAACCAGCGGGAAGGTGAGCGAGCCGAGCGATGGTGTCCGCGCGCCGTCGGCGACCGTCTGTGGATTGCTGACCGTCTGCAGCGTTTTCGTCCGGAACGACCGTACCGCATCGTCGCCCGCGGCCGGCTCGACGCCGATCACTTTGCACGCCGGCGCCATCGACGTCGCCGCAAGGGCCGTGCCCGAGAGCAGTCCGCCGCCGCCGCACGGCGCGAACAGAAAGTCCAGCGCGCCGACCTCTTCAATCAGCTCGCGCGCGGCCGTGCCCTGACCGGCGATGATGTGCGGATGATCGTACGGCGGTATCAACGTCAGCCTACGATCGCGCGCCAGCCGCCGGCCGATCGCCTCGCGATCTTCCTTGTCGCGATCGTAGAGCACGACCTCGCCGCCGTACCCTTCGGTCGCGACGCGCTTGACTGCCGGCGCGTCCGACGGCATCACGATCACGCGCGGGATGTTCAGGACTTGACCGGCGAGTGCGATGGCCTGCGCATGGTTGCCGGACGAGAACGTGACGACGCCGCGTCGTCGTTCGTCTGATGACAGACGGGACAGCGCGTTGTAGGCGCCGCGGAACTTGAACGCGCCGGCGCGCTGCAGGTTCTCACACTTGAAAAAGACGGTCGCGCCGGTGCGCGCGTCGACTGCACGCGACGTCGCGACCGGCGTGCGATGCGCGACGCCCGCGATCTGGCGCGCGGCGCTCTCGACGTCGGCGAACGTGGGCAGTTGAGTCTCGATCATGCAACCACAAAGTGGTTCATTTCAGTTTTCCGTCCAGTTCGTCGTAGATCTTGCGTATCGCAATCGGCCCCTGAGACGAAGCCAGCGTCCACGTCGCGTACTCGCCCCAGTTCGCCTGCTTGATCGCTTCGTCTACGGGGACGCCGCGGTTGTGGAGACGAGTCGCTTCGGCGATCACCGCCTGCAGTGCCTTGTGATAAGCGACGAGCTCCTCGCGCGACACTGGACCGGATTCCGTGAAGCCGTGGCCCGCGATGTAAATGTCCGCCTTCATCGCTTCGGCCTTGTCGAGCGCCTTCAGCCACTCGGAGGGATACGCCGATCGCATGGCGGGGAAGACGCAGTTCAGAAACGTCTCGCTCAGAAAGAGAATCTTCTGGCGCGGCACGGCGACGCTCAGGTCGCCGCCCGTATGCGCGCGGCCGAGGAAGAAGACGTCGATGCTCTCGACGCCGAGTTTGAACGAGTAGCGGTCGGACACCAGGATCGCGTTCGCCGGGACCGTCCAGGCGCCTCCACTGCCACCCGAGCCGCCTCGGCCGTAGCGCGAGGCTTCAGCCGAGCGATCGAGAATCGCCTTCGACGTCGGGTGGATGAGATAGGTGACACCTTCGGGAAAGGCCGCGTTGCCGGCGGTGTGATCGCCGTGATCGGAGCAGATGACGACGTACTTGATCGGCTCCCGGGTCACCTTCTTAATGGCATCGACCAGTCCTTTGGTCTGCGCGACGCTGCCCTGACCGTCAGCGACGACCACGCCGTCGCCCGTGACGACGAACATGTTCGTCGTCGTGAACTTTTCGTCGCCGCTGTGGAAGTCTTCGTACGTGTAGACGTTGTCGGTGACCTTCAACGTCCGGGGAAAGTCGGTCAGCTTGAGGCCGCGCTTGATCGGGTCGGCGGTGCGGACGACGGCCTGTCCGCGCGCGCCGACGGCGACGAGGCAGACGCACAGGGCGAGGAAAACGATGCGGCGCGACATGCGATCTCCTTGGAGGCGGCGAACGGCTATGCTAACATTAGGAATTCCTTCCATGACGCGGGGTGGAGCAGTCCGGTAGCTCGTTGGGCTCATAACCCAAAGGTCGCGGGTTCAAATCCCGCCCCCGCAACCAAATTTCGAGGCTCGCCAACGTCCCGTGTGACAAATATGGGACAAATCGTTGGGCCGATCGTTCTTCCTCGTAGCAGTTGCGCATCTCACGCTCCTGCGGCGAGTCGAAGCGGTCGGCCTTTGTTGTTCCAGCTCACTTCCAATCCCCTCCTCAGTTCTTCATCGGTCACGTTCAAGTAGCGCTGCGTCTGCTGAATGCTTGCGTGCCCGAGCATCAGTTGGATGATCCGGATGTCGACACCGTCTGCGAGCAGTCGACACGCGCCTTCGTGCCGAAGATCGTGCCAGCGGAGATCGATCTGCTGCAGCTGCTCACGATTCCACGCGGCACCTTTCCGCGTCGGTCGCGGTTCGATGCCATGTGCGAACAGCCGAAGCGTTTCCCACGCCGTTTGCAGTTCCGGTTGATACCCGCCTGCCGCTGAGCCGAACACGTACGCGTCGGGACCAAGCTTCTTTCGACGCTCGAGGATGGCGGCGACTCGTCCTTCCGGGTTGAACGGAATGCGCCGATTCTCCTTGTCCTTGGCGGTCGCGCCAGGAATCCCGATCTGGAACGTCTCCCAGTTCACGCGCTTGTTCTGGATCAAGAGCATCTCCCCACGCCGGCAACACAGCTCCAGCGCGCCGACGATGCGGTCGTGGAGCAGCGGTCCGACGAACTGATGCTCCGCCGTGTTCATCCTCTGCAACGCGGCGTCGAGCAACAGCTTCTCTTCGTCACGGAGCAGCCGACGATCGCGCATCGTCTCCGCCTTCTTGTTCATCCGCACACCGTATCGGTGGAACGGTGATTTCTTGAAGAACGGCGGCGTCTGCGCCAGGCCCCAGTTCATCGCCGCTCGCAACGTTTCGAGCGTGCGATTCAACGTGGCCAGTTCGACGTCCTCGGCGTAGTCCGAATTGGTCTTGAAACGATTGATGTCGTCGGGGTCTTCCAGCGAGTCGAGAGGCAGATCGCCGAGGTACCTCTTCAGCACTGCGACGCGGCTGCAGAGCGCCTTCTCGCTTTTCAGTCCCGCCGGTTTCGCGCACCGTTCGACATACGCATCAAGGAAGCCGGCGACGTCCTTCGGGGCGACGTCGGTCGGCTTTCTAGGCGTTCGCGGTCGGCGAGGATCGCGGCTGGCCTTGATTTCGCCGATGAAGAGGCGCTCCCAATCCCGCGCTTCTTCCATCGACTGAATCGGCCGCTGCTTGCCGACGTCCATCCGCGGCACGGCGAACTCGTTCACCGTCATGCGGTATCGCATTCCCTGATACATCACGTCGAACAACAGATGTTCGAGACACCTCCTCCCGTTCTTGCACGTTCCATTGCACCGTCGTCTGATTGCCATCTGACCTCCTGCATGCTGACTCCTTTGGTTGAGGGTTTACGAAATGCGGGTGGGTGCCCCGCGGGTGATCCAGTCGAGGACATCGGCTGGATTGAATCGCCGACTTCTGACGCCGAAGCGCTGCGACACGAGCAGCCCGCGCAAGTACGCGCGTCGAACGGTTTCCTCATGACAGCCGACGAACTCGGCGACCTCAAAGACGGTCATCATCCGGTTCGGCAGTCCGTTCGTCCGCGTGGGCGCAGCCATCTGCGATTCGGTCGTGTGTGCAGTATGCGCCGATTCCATGTACATCGTCTTCCTCATCGGTACCCTCCGCACGGTTGTGGGCGTCGGACGCGGTGTTCGACGCCGAATCTCGGGATGACGAACCGAGCCGGAATGGGCGGCGGGAAGCCGATCGGCCTGAGGCGATCAGCTCGCGCGGCGGGCTCGGTGGGCGGGATTCAGAGCGCGGCGCTCAACGCGCTCGAATCACCGCGAGAAGGGAGGTGGTCGATGCGTGGCGGATGTGCGCGACGCATCGAGCCTCCAGAAGGCCGTGCTGAACGACATCTCGTGGCGAGAACGCCGCGCGCAACGGTTTCGATGGAGTCACCGGCCCTTCGGTGGTGCGCCTGGAGGCGACGGGCAATGTGCCGGCCGCTCTCAGGTCGCGGTCGCGTTGAGTGCCGCTACCGACGGACCTTGGGTCGTCGGATTCTTTCGGCTGCGACCGTTCCAACCGTTCCGGTCTTGGGTGCTTCTCGCCGCGGACGCTAGGTCGGCGGCCTCAAAGTGCTCCACGGGACCTGAGGCCGTCGTGGAGGAGTGGCGATCGATCGCCACCAGAGATGAGTCGAAAATACGCGCGCTGCACAGAACTTGTCAAGCAACTTGCGGAAGCGACGGATCAGTCAGCTCAACATTTGTATGCGGGTGAGAGTCATTTCGTCGCGGCGTGCGAGGGAAAAGATTGATCCGCACATCCTCTGGATGCCGCACGAACTTCAGTTCCCCTTGAGCGTGCGCGCAGACTATTGTGGTGTTGTTCAGGAGTGACGGAACCGAAGTGTCCACAGGTCCGATCTTGATCTTCGATAAATCGCTGCTTGAGGCGGTGAGCCTCGACGAGTGCGTGTGGCTCGCGCAGTTCTACCGGGCGAACGTGACACCGATGTTCTTCGTCGAGACGATCGCTGATCTTGAGAAGGACTTCAAAGAGCGAACGCCCGAAGGCGTCGTAGCAAGGTTGGCGCTGAAGACGAGTGCCATGACGGCCGACGCGAATGCGCATCACGTCAAGATGTGCACCGCAAACCTACTGGGGCATGAGATTGAGTTGCGTGGCGTTCCTGCAATAGAGGGCGGTCGTTCAGTGGCGGAAAAAGGGAAGAAAGGTATCGTCTTCGGCGTGCCAGACGAAGCGCGAATGCTCAGCCGATGGCAGCAGCGGAAATTCTCTGACGCGGACCGCGCGACCGCGAGGGAGTGGCGCGCTGCCCTCGAGGATCTAGATCTGGACAGAACCTACGCGACATTTCGGAGGTTGGTTGAAAAGGCCGGGAAACCGAAGGATCTCGAGGGAGTCAAGGCTCTCGCTGACGCTCTGGTGGCCGATCCCTCTCAGGCAGAGGCGATGTTGGGCCTTGCATTCATGACTCTCGGTATCCCACGGGAAGCGTGGGGTGACATCTTCAATCGCTGGAAAGGCGCGGGCGGTCCGATCCTGCCGAGGTTCGCACCCTACGCGGCGCACTGCTTCAGTGTGGAAATGTTTTTTTCGATCGCCATTGGATCCGATCTCATTTCGAAGGACCGCCCCAGCAACAAGGCCGATCTTGCATATCTCTTCTACTTGCCATTCTGCATGGTCTTCACGTCGTCCGACAGGTTGCACGAAAAGACAGTGCCGCTGTTTCTGCGTGGCAATCAGACGTTTGTCTCGGGTGTCGAGATGAAAGCCGACTTGAAAAAGCTCGATGAGCATTACTCGGCTCTTCCGGAGGAGACGAAGGCAAAGGGCGTGATGTCCTTTGCCTTCAGGCCGCCGCTGGAGGGGGACTTTCTGGCGACGAAGCTCTGGGACAAACACCTATTGCCGATTTGGAGAGACAGGCGAGTAGCCAAACCCGAGAGGAGTTCGGAAGCGGAACGCGAGCTGATTCAGGAGGTGCGCGACCTGGGGAAGGGTGCGACTGCGACTGAGCGCATTGGCCTCGACGCCGCGGACTTCGTTGTAATGGAACACGTTGCTCCGGTGCAGGTCGGCAAATGGCGAATCATGCCGCCGGGCATCGAGGATGACTCGGCGAATCTTCTGAAGTAGGCTGGCGCACAACCCGCATTCGCTCTTGACAGCCGAGTCGGTCGATTTTCTACGGACGCCACCTTGCCGCGATCCCTTTCGCGATGGAAAGGGCTGCCACTAGCCAGCCGCGAACGTCGCGGTTTGTGAGAACCTGAACTACTGTTAGGGCCATGACGGCCACGCTGAGCCAGTAGATGGCACGTGTGTTTCGCGCAGTGAAATGTTCAGCGAACGCGTGGCGCGCCAGTCCGAGGTGCTCCTCGATCGTCTCAAACTCGTTGTGGATCCACTCGAGTGCGTTCTTACGCAGACCGTCGTCCTGGCCTGATGATTTCGGCACGAACTTGAGTTCGTCCCATCCGCGCATCCGGTGAGAGATCCACTTCTCATGTCGTGAGAACTCCGCCTTCAGACGCGATAACAGCATGGATTGGCCGAGCAGTTCGGCATGAAGTCTCGTCGGCAGCGTGAGCGGCCTCAGAGTCAAGAACGCGGCTCTGTTGTCGATTCGCTTGAATACACGCTCCCGCAACTCCTCAATCACCTTGCGCGACTGTCGCAGCAACTGGAGCGTCACCACTACGGGCATGAGGCTGTTCATTGCATCGTCGACGTGGTGCAGTACCGCATTTGTCTCCCCGCCGTATGCTTGTGGGTGCTGGATCGTTGTCAAATATTTCTCTCGCCACACCGTAAGGAGGTGGCCCGATACCACTGCTCCGTGCCGTTGTTCGATCTGAGGCCATTGGAAGAACGTGTCATCGCTGCGGTACGAGTTGAAGATCGGCTCGATACCGTAGGATTCAAGCCACCCTCTCGCCTTCTTCTCCCAATCGTCAGAGAACGCGACATCAGTCGAGCTGACGAGATAGGTTTCGATAGCCGGCAGTCTGGGGCGTCTACGTGCTGCGATGGAAAAAAGCCCATCGCCGACAAGCCGTTTCAGCGCGTCCTCGACGTCAGATCTCAGGCCGTCGATCCAGCTCCGTAATTGTCGCTGTCTGACCCATTCAGCGGGAAGCTCGGAGTGCCCAGACTGCCAGTGGAGGAGCGAGCGGAACGAAGTCTCGGGAAGATAAGCCCGCGCTTGGACCCGGTTCAATTCCGTCGCCGCATCATCAGTGAGCTGTGCATCGAACACCAGTATCGCGATCGACGGCAGGATGTGGTGTACGTGGACGTGGATCCACTCGACCTCGGTCGGGATTTGCGGCAGTTCGCGAACGGGTACGGCAAAGAAACGGCGACCGCGCTCGCGAACGAGCATGCCGATATTCCACCAGCCGCCTGCGTTCAGTGAACGGATCGACTGATCAAGTTCGTTGAGCAGGTCACTGCGCGACGGGTCCATCCGCCGCAGATCTGGAAACAGCCGGTCGATAGCGAGCCGAACCCGATCGAAGTTCTCAATCGAGTACGCTTCTACCAGACGGATGGACGCGAGCGCAATATGATTGTCCGCGGGAGGCTTTGCGTCGCGCGTCGGTTCGTCCGCATGCTTCCGCTGGAAACCTCTGACCGTCTGCAAGTAATTGATCGGTCCACGTTTCGCTTCCGGTAGGGCTTCGGCGAGGTCGAGCAGTGTTCCGGCAAACCTGACCTTCGCCCGCGCTATCCATTCTTGTAACGTCAGGTCACTTCTTCGCCGTGTCCGATCCTGTCGTGCGCGTTGAATCGCCATCAGTTGTCCGGCATTGTTAGCAGTTCTTCTGAGATGTGTCAGGCGGTTAACGATACTGGAATTTAGGTGAATCGTCGGACATCGAAGTTCGGTGCCGTCGAGACAAGCGCGGAGTTCGCCAGCCGGGTCGATCTCACGTCGAGCGAAGCGACCGACCGGGAACGAGGAGAGTCGCCACAGGGCGGGAAGGCTCTGCGAGTCTCGTTCGTGTACCTCTTGCATATAGCATCGATAGCAACTATAGTAGTTGCTGGAGTTTATGAGTGACCGACAAAGTTTCTACGATGGATGTCCGTCAGCGAATCGGGGACATGTTGAATCGAGTGGCGCTCAGGCACGACGAGTTCATCATCGAACGGAAGGGCAAGCCGCTGGCTGCGTTGGTGCCAGTTGAACGGCTCGAGCAGATGCGGCGGTTTGCGCGCCGACACGCCCTTGAGTTCATGGATCGACAGCAGCCTAGCATTCTGACCGACGCCCAGGCTTCGGAGCTCGCGGCCGACGCGAAACGGTCGGCTCGTAGCTCGCCAAAGTCCCGACGCAAGACGAAGTAGCCTGTGATTCGCGCCGTTCTCGACGCGAACGTCTATGTTAGCGCAGCGGTGCGCCCGGAGGGGCCGCCGGGACAGATCATCGATCGATTTCTCCGCGGCGGAGCCTTCGAGATTGTCATGTCGCAGGCCA
>JACPZV010000250.1 GCA_016195295.1 Acidobacteriota bacterium | reverse complement strand
CCGTTCGACAAGGGCCGCGATGGATTCGTACTGGGCGAAGGCGCGTGGATGCTGGTGATCGAGCGCGAAGATCGCGCACGGGCGCGCGGCGCCAAAGTCTACGCGTCGATCGACGGCTACGCGTCGACGTGCGACGCGTACCATCGCGTCCAGATGGCGCCCGACGGGGAAGAGATCGTGCGCGCGATAGAGTTGGCCATCACGCGCGCGGGGCGCCGGCCCGAGGAGATCGGCTACATCAGCTATCACGGGACCTCGACGATGCTCAACGACGTGGTGGAGTCGCGTTCCGTGCGCCGCGTGTTCGGCGATCATGCCGACCGATTGGCGGGGTCGTCTGTGAAGTCGATGATCGGCCATCCGCAGGGCGCCAGCGGCGCCGCCGGCGTGGCGACCGCGGCGCTCGCGCTTTCACGCGGTTTCCTGCCGCCGACGATCAATCAACGCGTTCCCGATCCGGCGTGCGATTTGGATTTCATCCCGAACCACGGTCGGTCGGCGAGCGTCGACGCCGCCCTGTGCAGCTGCCTCGGGTTCGGATCAAAGAACAGCGCGATTGTGATCGGGCGAATTGGGTAGGTGAGTAATTGGGTAGTGGGGGAATGGGACAGTGACCGATGTCTGACGTTCTCATCGTCGGCGCGGGTCCCGCTGGCGCCGTTGCCGGCATCGTCCTTGCCCGCGCCGGCGCGCGCGTGCGGATTGTCGACCGCGCGACGTTTCCGCGCGACAAGCTGTGCGGCGACACCGTGAATCCTGGAACGATGGCGCATCTCACGCGGCTTGGCCTGAGCGCCGAGATCGAACGGCGCGGCGTGCGCATCGACGGCATGTGTGTGACCGGCGAGCGCGGCGTCGCCATCGTCGGCCGTTACCCGCACGGGCTGACTGGGCGCGCGATCGTACGGCGCGATCTCGATTGGCTCCTCCTGCAACATGCCGCGGCCGCCGGCTGCGAGATCGAAACAGGATGTGCCGTGCGACGGGCCATTGTCGTCGAGCGCGGCGGCGCGCGCATGGTGACCGGTGCGATCGTAGGTGTGAACGGCGCCGAGCGCGCGCTCGAAGCACGAGTCACGATCGCCGCCGACGGCCGGCGGTCGACGATCGCGTTCGGACTGGGTTTAGCGCGACATCCCGTCCAGCCGCGCCGCTGGGCTATTGGGGCGTACTACGAAGATATTCTGCCAGGATTGCGTTCGTCTTTCGGTGAGATGCACGTGCGCCGCGGGCGCTACATCGGCGTTGCGCCCGTTCCCGGCGGCTGCACCAACGTCTGCCTGGTCACGCCGTTGCATCGTGGAGACGGCGCGTTCGCCGATCCGGCCGCGCTCCTCGCGCGAGAGCTTGCGCGCGATCCGAGGCTTCGCGATCGATTCGCCGACGCACGCCTTGTCGCGCCGCCGGTCGTGCTCGGACCGCTGGCCGTCGATGGTGACGGCGCGGCCCTTGACGGTCTGCTGCTGGCCGGTGATGCGGCCGGATTCATCGACCCGATGACTGGCGACGGCCTTCGCTTTGCGGTGCGCGGTGGCGAACTCGCGGCGCACGCGGCGCTGCGGGCGTTGGAACACGGATGGACGGGCGTCGCGGATCAGCTCGCGTTGAAGCGCCGTCGAGAATTCGGCGGCAAGTGGCGATTCAATCGAGTCCTTCGCGCGTTGGTCGCGTCACCGCGCGCGGTCGCCGCGGCCGCTCGGGGCGCTCGCCTCGCGCCGGGCGCGTTGCGCGCGGTCATCGCCCGCGCAGGCGATTGCGACGTCGCATGCGCCTGACGATCTTCCTGGCCGTGTTCGGCACGATGATCGTCGAGTCCCTCCGCGCCGCGTCGAACGAGCGCATCCAGCGAAGCCGCGGCGGCATCGAGCCGCCGGGCGACGTGTACACGATGATGCGCGTCGCGTATCCCGCCGCGTTTCTGGCGATGTTCGCCGAGGGCCTGACGCACGGCGCGCCGCCGCCCGCCGTGTCGGCTGCAGGCATCGCGGTGTTTGCCGCCGCGAAGGTCCTCAAGTGGTGGGCCATCGTCTCGCTCGGATCGCGCTGGACGTTCCGCGTCATCGCCGTACCCGGAGCGCCCCTGGTCACCACGGGACCCTATCGATTCCTCCGGCATCCGAACTACGTCGCCGTCGTCTGCGAGCTGGCCGGTGTCGCGATAGCGACTGGTGCGCGCATTGCGGGACCCGCGGCGATCGTGGTCTTTGGCGTGCTCCTCTGGAGACGCGTGCTCGTCGAGAATCGGACGCTTGCCGAGGCGGCTCGATAGGCGGCCTCCACGTCTAAATCGACAAGGGTTGCGGCCTTATAATACGAACGCGATGGTTCTTTCGCACCGACGCGCCTCCGTCTTCCTCCTGGCCGTCGCTTTGGCCTGCTTTGCGCTGCCGTCGGCCGGGACGGCGCAGTCCCCGCGGCGGCCGTCACCGCCTCAGCTCGCCGCGATCCGCGCCCTCATCGAAGGGCGATACGACGAGGCGGACGCGCAGGCGGACAAGCTGGACAGCCGGGATCCGAACGTGGCCGCGATCAAGGCGCAGGCCGCGATCGCGCGCGGGCGCTACGGTCCGGCCGAAACGCTGCTGCGGCCCGTCGCGGGACGTGCGCCGTCGAGCGAGGCGGCGCTGCAGCTCGGCCTGCTGATGAAGATGCTGGTACGCGCGGACGCGGCGCCCATTCTGCGAAAGGTCGCGGGGCTGGCTGAGACCAGCGACGATCCGCAGGAGCTCGCGCGGGCGGCGCGCGCGTTGCGTGCGCTCGATCGCTTCCAGGAAGCCAACGCCGCCTACCGCGACGCGGAGTCGGCCGCGCCCAACGATCCGGCAATCAATACGGCGTGGGGCGACTTGTTCCTGGAGAAGTACCAGAACGCCGACGCCCTCAAGTCGTTCCAGATGGCGCTGCAAGTCGATCCCAAGTGGGCGCCCGCGCTGCTCGGGTCGGCCAAGGCGCTCGCGGACGAGAACCCGCCGCAGGCCGTCGCGCTCGCGAAGCGCACGCTGGAGATCAATCCTTCGTCCGTGGATGCGCGCGTGTTTCTCGCGCAGCAAGCCGCAGACGAGGATCACCACGAGGCGGCGCGTCAGGAGCTGGAGAAGGCGCTGGCCGTGAACCCGTCCAGCCTCGAGGCGCGCGCGCTGCTCGCGGCGCTGGCGTACGTCGAGGACAAGACGTCGGATTTCGACGCGGAGGTCGCCAAGACGCTGGCGATCGCGCCGGCCTACGGCGACGTCTACCGCGTGGCCGGCGAGCTCACGGCGCACAAGTATCGATTCGAGGAAGCCGTCGCGTTGACGCGGCGGGCCCTGTCGCTGAAAGCCAACGATCCGCGCGCGCTCGCCAACCTGGGTATGCAACTGCTGCGGACGGGCGACGAGCCCGGCGCACGCACCGCGCTGGAAGCCTCGTTCAAGCTCGATCCGTTCGACAAGCCGACCTTCAATCTCTTGACGATGATGGACGGGCTCGACAAGTTCGTCACCGTGCACGCCGGCGACATCGTGATGCGCCTGCACAAGGACGAAGCGCCCGTGCTCGGCGAGTACGCCATGGCGCTCACCCATCAGGCGCTCGCCGCGCTATCGGCCCGCTACGAGTTCACGCCGAAGGGTCCGCTCCTGATTGAGATCTTTCCGAAGCACGACGACTTCGCGGTCCGCACCGTGAGTCTGCCCGGCATGATCGGCGCGCTCGGCGCGACCTTCGGCAAGGTCGTCACGATGGACTCGCCCAAGGCGCGGCCACCCGGCGAATTCCAGTGGGAGGCCACGCTCTGGCACGAGCTGGCGCACGTGGTCACGTTGCAGATGTCGAACCAGCGGCTGCCGCGGTGGCTGAGCGAAGGCATTTCAACGTACGAAGAGAAGCGCGCGCGGCTCGAGTGGGGACGCGAGATGGACGTCGCGTTCGCCGGGATGCTCAACCGCGGCGAGACCATCAAGCTGCGCGACCTGAACGCCGCGTTTCAGAATCCCAGACTGATCTCGCTGGCGTACTTCGAAGGCTCGCTCATCGTCGAGCACCTGGTGGAGACCTACGGTCAGGCGGGCCTCAACAAGCTGGTGCGCGTATACGCCCGGGGGCTCGATACCGATGCGGCTCTGAAGGCGACGTTCGACTCCGACTTCGCGGGCATGCAGCCCGGCTTCGACAAATTCCTCGATCGAGCCTTCGGGGACTTGCGGAAGGCGGTCGCGATCCCGGCCGACGCCGAGCTGTTGAAGATGCCGCTGCCGGAGTTGAAGATCTTGGCGGCCGCGAATCCTGGCAGTTACCCGGTGCAGGTCGTGTACGGACGCGCGCTGCGCAAGGCCGGTCAGGTGGACGAGGCGGTTCAAGTGTTCGAACGCGCGGCGAAGCTCGTGCCGATTGCGACCGGCCCCGAGAGTCCGCACGCGCAGCTCGCCGAAATCGCGACCGAGCGCAAGGATCAGGCGCGCGCGATCACGGAGCTGACGGCGCTGGTCGCCGCCGACTTCAACAATATCGAGGCGGCGCGACAACTGGCGACGTTGCTCCGTCAGGCTCGTGTCGAGGAACCCGCCAGGCTGAGCCCCGTGTATCAGCGAATCACGGCGATCGATCCCTTCGATGCCGACGCGCACGCCGTGTTGGGTCGCCTCGCCATGCAGCGCAACAACGCCGACGCCGCGGCGCGCGAATTCCGAACCGTGCTCGCGCTCGCGCCCGTCGATCGCGCGGCGGCGCTCACTGATCTGGCTGAAAGCTATTTCAAGGGCGGCAAGCGCGCCGACGCCAAGAAGCAGGTGCTCGCGGCTCTCGAAGTCGCGCCGACCTACGAGCGGGCGCAGGACCTGCTCCTGAAGCTGGTGGATCGATGACGACGCGTCGGTGCGCGCTGGTCGTCGCGACGCTGCTGACGCTGGCGCCGGTGCTGCCGCCGCGCGTCGACGCGCAGCTGCCGTCCGTGGCCGACGATCGCTACGCCGGCCTGCAATGGCGTTTCGTCCGCATTCGCTACCACTTCATCACCGAAGGCACGCACGAGCAGCAGGACTATGCCGGCGAGCCGTGGTACATCGACGCGCCGGCGGCGGAGCAGAACCTTTCACGCCGCGTGAAGACGGCGACGGCGATCCAGGTGGAGGATCCGATCGTCCTGGCGCTCGACGATCCACGACTCTTCCAGTACCCGTGGATCTACTTCGTCGAGCCCGGCAACCTCAAGATGCACGACAGCGACGTCGTGAACCTGCGCGAGTTCCTGCTGCGCGGCGGCTTCGCGTACTTCGACGACTTTCACGGGCCGTACGAGTGGGACAACCTCGCGCGCGAGCTGAAGCGCGTGTTTCCCGATCGCGAGATCGTCGAGATACCGAAAGATCATCCGGTCTTCAACTGCTTCTACAAGATCGACGGCTACCCGCAGGTGCCCGGCCTCGGATCGTTTCTGTCGGGACGGACCTGGGAAAAGGGCGGCGTGGTTCCGCATCTGCGCACGATCCTCGACGACCACGGGCGGCCCATGATGTTCATCAACTGGAACACCGACATGGGCGACGGCTGGGAGTGGTCCAACGCCGAAGAGTATCCCGGCTACATCAAGTACACCGCGATGGCGTACCGCATGGCGATCAACGAGATCCTCTATGCGCTCACGCATTAGGAGCGTCCCTTGGACGGAGTTGCACCGGTTGCCGCGGCGAACGCCGAGAAGGTCGCCGAAGGCCGCGAACGGATTCTCGGCGAACTGCGCAAGGTCATCGTCGGGCAAGATGACGTCGTCGAACAGGTGCTCATCGCGCTTTTCACGGGCGGCCACTGCCTAATCACCGGCGTGCCCGGCCTGGCGAAGACGCTGCTCATCAAAACGCTCGCCGACATCCTCGATCTCGATTTCAAGCGGATCCAGTTCACGCCGGATCTCATGCCGTCGGACATTACGGGCACCGAGATCCTCGACGAAGAACACGGCACGCGGCGTCTGCGCTTCGTCAAAGGGCCGATCTTCGCGCAGATCATCCTCGCCGACGAGATCAACCGCACGCCGCCGAAGACGCAGGCGGCGCTGCTCGAGGCCATGCAGGAGTTTCACGTGACGGCGGCGGGCCGCACCTATCCGCTCGAACGGCCGTTCTTCGTGCTGGCCACGCAGAATCCCATCGAGCTCGAGGGCACGTATCCGTTGCCGGAGGCGCAGCTCGACCGCTTCATGTTCAACGTCGTCATCAAGTACCTCAATGAAGACGACGAGGTCACCGTGGTGACGCAGACGACGGGCGCCGATCGGCCGCCGGCGCTCCGCGTGCTGAACGGTCCGGACATCCTCCAGTTTCAGGCGCTCTCGCGGCAGGTGGTCGTCGCCGAGGAAATCGCGCGGTACACCGTGCGGCTCGTCAGCGCCTCGCGTCCCGGCGTTGAGGGCGCGCCGGAGTTCATCGACAAGTGGGTGAAGTGGGGCGCGGGGCTGCGCGGCTCGCAGGCGCTCGTCCGCGGCGCGAAAGCGCGCGCGCTGATGTACGGCCGGTATCACGTGTCGATCAAGGACATTCAGGCGCTCGCCAAACCGATTCTGCGCCACCGCGTCATGACGAATTTCTACGCCGAGTCGGAGCGCATCACCTCCGACACGATCATCGAACGGCTGCTGGACACCGTCCCCGTGCCCAAGAGTGGGATGTAGCCCATGCCCTGGACCGCGCGCGATCGGTCGTTCCTCGATCCGGCGGTCGTGGCGCGCCTCGGGACGCTCGAGCTCAAGGCGCGGACGATCGTCGAAGGGTTCCTCTCGGGCCTGCACCGCAGTCCGTTCAAAGGCTTCAGCGTCGAGTTCGCCGAGTACCGCCAGTACATTCCGGGCGACGATCTCTCCACGATCGACTGGAAGGTGTACGCGCGCAGCGATCGGTTCTACGTCAAGAAGTTCGAGGAGGAGACCAACGTCGATTGCCATCTCATGCTCGACGTCAGCGGCTCGATGGAATACGGGGCGCACCACGGCATGACGAAGTTCGAGTACGGCGCGTGCCTCGCGGCCTCGCTCGGCTATCTCATGAATCGCCAGCGCGACGGCGTCGGCTTGACGGCGTTCGACGAGAGCATCGTCTCGATGCTGCCGGCAAGTTCGAGGCCGGGACATCTGCGCGGCCTGCTCCTCACGCTCGATCGTTTACGCACGGGCCGCGAGACCAACGTGTCGAAGCCGCTGCACCAGCTCGCCGATTCGCTGACCAAGCGCGGCATGGTCGTGCTGATTTCGGATCTGCTCGACGATCCGGGCGCCGTCATTCGAGGGCTCAAGCACTTTCAGTTCCGCGGCACCGACGTGCTCGTGTTTCACGTGCTGGATCCCGATGAAATCGATTTTCCGTTCGATCGCGCCACGCGGTTCGAGGACCTGGAAACGCGCGAAGAGATCATGGCGGTGCCCGGGGTCGTCCGCGATCACTACCGGAAGGCGATCGACGGGTTGATCGAACGGTACCGGCGCGAGCTGGGCGCGAGCGGCATCGACTATCAGCTGCTCAACACGAAGGAGCCGCTGGAGCTGGCGTTGCTGTCGTACCTCTCGACGCGGTCGAGGGTGATGTGAGAACCACGAACGAGGAGAACCACAAAGCTCACGAAGACCACGAAGAAAGACTTTGTGCTCTTTGTGTTCTTTGTGGTTCATGACGATGCTCTCTTTTCTGTCTCCGATCTTCCTGGCCGGCGCGGCTGCTGCCGCCATTCCGCTCGTGCTGCACCTGTTGAAGCGCGAGCCAGAGCCGCGCGTGAAGTTCGCCGCGGTCAAGCTGCTGAAGCAGGCGCCCGTCGAACACACCGAGAAGCGCCACCTGCGCGAGCTGCTGCTGCTTGCGCTCCGCATCGGCGCGGTCCTGCTGCTGGCGCTGGCGTTCGCCCGGCCGTTTTTCCCCGCGGGCGTGGCGGCCGTCTCGTCCGGCGTGACGATGATCGCGATCGATACGTCGTACAGCATGTCCGCGCCCGGTCGCGTCGAGCGCGCGAGGCAACTCGCGAAAGACGCGTTGGCGCGCGTGCCGGGCGGCGATCTCGTGGGCCTGCTGACGTTCGCAGACGAGGCCGAGATCCTGATGGCGCCCGGCGCCGACCGCGTCCTGACCGCCTCGACGATCGATCGAATCACGGCCGGGTTCGGCGCGACGCGATATCGCGCGGCGTTGTCCGCCGCCGCCCAACACTTTGGCGGTCGCCGAGGCACGATCGTCGTCGTCACCGACTTACAGGAAGGCGGCTGGGACGCCGGCGACCGCGCGTCGATTCCTGAAGGCGCGAGGATCGACGTCGCCGACGTGGGCGCGCTCCCGCCGAACCTGACGGTGACCGCGGTGCAGCCGTTCGCCGATCGCGTGGTCGCCACCGTCCGCAACGCTGGACCGCGTGCGCGTGAGGCGCGCGTCCATCTCGCGATCGACGACCGCGCGGCCGTCGCCGAGACGACCACGGTGGCGGCGAATCAGTCGGCGGACGTCACGTTCGCCGGCGCCCCGCGCGGCGCGTCGGCGGCGGTCACCGTCGAGGATCCTGACGGCTTGCGCGCCGACAACGTCCGCTACGCCGTGCTCGGCGGCACGAGTCACCCCGCGGTGCTCGTCGTCACCGGCAGCGGGGACTTAGGGCGCGAGGCGTTTTACGTCCAACAGGCGCTTGCGGCCGGCGCGCCGGCGCCCGGGGGCTATCGAGCCGTCGGGATGAGCGCGTCGCAACTCTCCGCGGTCTCGCCAGGCACCGACGATCGAATCGCGGAGAGCGCGGCCGTCCTGCTGCTCTCGACGCGCGGGCTCGAGCGACGCGGCCGAGAAACGCTCGCGACGTACACGCAGAACGGCGGTGGCCTCTTCGTCGCGGCTGGCCCCGACATAGACGGCGACGTGGTGAGCGATGTCATGGGCGGCGCATCAACGCTCCACATCGTCAGCGCCGACGGCGCGAAGCCCACACCGCGCACGCTGGCGCCGGCCGATGTTCGGCATCCGGTGTTTCAGCCGTTCGTCGGAACGGCTGCCACGCTTGGGCTCGTGACCTTCCGGAATGCGGCGCGCATCGGCGGCGCGGGGTGTCAGACGCTCGCCCGATTCACGACCGGCGACGCGGCGATGATCGAGTGTCCCGCCGGCGAAGGCCGGGCGCTCGTGATGGCGTCGGACCTCGACAATCGCTGGAACGATTTTCCTCGTCGCGCGACGTTCGTCCCGTTTCTCGCCGAGGTCGTGCGGTATCTGGCGAGCGCGCGCCCGAGCGCGACGGATTACCTCGTGGGTGACGCGCCCCCCGGCGTGGCGCGGGTGCCCGGCGTGACGACCGTTGCCGACGCGCGGAGGCCAGGCGCCGCGGCGCGACGCGTCGCGATCAACGTGGACCCGCGCGAGGCCGATCCCGCGCGCATGTCGCTGGACGATTTTCAGTCGGCCGTCACGCGGCTGAAGCCCGAGGGCGTGTCCGCGGCGCGCGGCGAGTCGCGGCAGCAGGAAGATCGCCAGCACCTCTGGCAATATGTGCTGGCGGCGATGGCGCTGACCCTCGCGGTCGAGGGAATCGTCGCCAGTCGAACGGCGTAGTGTCGAGAACTGCAGGGCTACGGATGAAATGTCATGGAGCACGCTCAGGAGATTCGCCAGCTGATTGATCGCGTGGGGACGCGGTGGCGCCGGCTGCGCGTTTTGCGGGCGACGGTGCGGGCATCGCTGGCCGTGACGGCGCTCGTGGGCGTCGCGCTCCTCGTCTTGCGGTGGAGCACGGGCGCGCCCGGCGTGTATGCCGCGATTGGAGTCGCGACGGCCATCCTCGCCATCGCGGTCGTGGTCTGGGGCGTGTGGCCGCTTCGAGATGTCCCCACTGATGCTCAGATCGCCCGGTTCATCGAGGAGCGCGCGCCGTCGCTCGACGATCGGATCGTCAGCGCCGTCGACGGGGCGCGCCCGGCGCCGTCGACGCCTCCGGGCCTGATGGAGCCGATGCTCGCCGACGCCGCGCGCCGCGCACGCGAGATCGACCTCGACACGATTCTGCCCGTCGAAACCGTGAGACGAACCAGCGTCCAGGCGACGGCCGCCACGCTGGCGTTGGCGGCCGTCGTGTTCGTCGCGCGCGATCCCGCGCGTCAGGCGCTCGATGCGGCGTCGATCTCGTTGTTTCCGTCGCGCGTGGCGCTCGAGGTGAAGCCCGGCAACGCACGCATCACGGCCGGGACTACGCTGGCGATTCACGCGCGCCTGGTCGGCAACCGCGCGCCCGTTATCGCGCAGGTGCAGGTGGCGAACGGTGATGGCTGGCGCGCGACCGACATGGCCGCCGATAAGGCCGGCGCGTTTCGGTTGACGCTCGACGCGGTCCATGCGCCGTTCAAGTACCGGGTGGTCGCCGGATCGCTGACGTCGCCCACCTATGAGATTGCGGTGGCGTATCCGCCGCGCGTGACGCACATCGACGTCGACTACACGTACCCGGCGGGACTCGGGCTCGCGCCGCGGACCGAGCAGGACAGCGGCGACATCTACGCGCCGGCCGGCACCGATGTACGCGTCCACGTGTTCACGGATCGCGCCGTCGTGCGGGGAACGATGGCGCTGGGCGACGGCAGGCAGCTCATCCTGAAGGCCGACGCTCCGACCGAGTTCTCCGTGTCGATGAAGGTCGTCGACGACAATTCGTATCGGGTCGCGCTCGCCGATCGTGACGGCTTGTCCTCGTCTGGTGAAACTGAGTACTTCATCCGTACGCTCGCCGATCGTCCGCCGGAAGTTCGCATTCTCAAGCCGGCCACCGACCGCAACGTGACGCGGCTCCAGGAAGTCGACATCGAAGCGCAGGCGGAAGACGACTACGGCGTGGCGCGCCTCGACCTGGTGTACTCCGTGCGCGGCGGCGCCGAGACGATCGTTCCGCTGCCGATCGCGCCGCGCAGCGCGATGGTGAGCGGCCGTCACACGCTGTACTTGGAAGACCTGGACGTCCAGCCCGGCGACTTCATCTCCTACTACGCGCGCGCGCGCGACCTGACGCGCGGGACGCGGCCGAACGAGGCGCGCAGCGACATCTTCTTTCTCGAGGTGAAGCCGTACGAGCAGGAGTTCTCGCTCGCGCAGAGCGCGGCCGCCGCCGGCGGCGGCGCGCAGAACGGCGTGGACGATCTCGTCACCGCGCAGAAGGAGATCGTCGTCGCGACGTGGAAGCTGGATCGCCGCGCGCGGAGCGCGGGCGGCGCGAAGTCCGAACAGGACATCCGCACGGTGGCGAAAGCCGAAGCCGAGCTGCGGACGCGCGTGGAACAGACGTCGAGCAGCTTCCGCGAATCGACGATGAGAGATCCGCGGCGGCGGCAGCCGCAGCGCGGGCGCGGAGGGCCCCCGCCCCCGCCTCCGCAGCCGCCGCCGTTGAAGGCCGGCGAGACGATGCCCGAGGAAGACGACATGACCGCCGCCGCGGCCGCGATGGGAAAGGCCGTGACGACGCTCGACGCGCTCAAGACGAGCGACGCGCTCCCGCCCGAGATGGAGGCGCTCAATCGCCTGCTGAAGGCGCAGGCCGACGTGAAGAAGCGCCAGGTCGCGCAACAGCAGGCCGGCAGCGGCGCGGGCAACAACCGCAGCAACTACGACATGTCGACGCTGTTCGACAAGGAGCTGCGAAAAACACAACAGACCAACTACGAGACGAAGTCGAACGTCGAGCAGCGCGAGGACGCGAATCAGAGCGCGCTCGACAAGATCAAGGATCTTGCGCGCCGCCAGGACGAATTGCTCAAGCGCCAGCAGGATCTCGCGCGCGACCGCGGCACGCTGGGTGAAGAAGCCTTGAAGCGGGAGCTCGAGAAGCTGACGCGCGATCAGATGGAGCTGCGCCAGCGCGCGGAGGAACTCGCGCGTCAGATGGCCAGCCAATCGTCGAGTCAGTCCGGACAGCGGCAGTCGCCGCCGAACGCCAAGTCCGCGCAGCCGGGTCAACAGACTCAGTCAGGGCAGCAGCGCCAAGCGGGCCGCGGACAACAAGGTCAGTCCGGTCAGAGCCAGCAAGGACAGTCGGGCCAGGGGGGCGGCGGCGGCGATGCCAGCCAGCGTGTGCGCGACGCGTCCGAGCAGATGCGAAGCGCGACGAGCGATTTGCGGCGCAACGACCCCAATCAAGCGAGCGCGAGCGGCAACCGCGCGCTCGAGCAGCTGAAGGCGGTCCAGCGCCAGCTCGAGTCGGCTCGTCCAGACGAGCGGCGGCGTGCGCTCGGCGAATTGCAGCTCGAGGCGCGGCAGTTGGCCGACGCCGAGCGACAGATGTCGTCGTCTTTGACGAAAGCCGGGTCGAGCGACGCCGACAAAGACACCGTGCGCCGGCTGGCCGGCGAGCAGGAGCGCGTGGCCGAACGCACGCGGACGCTGCAGGAGTCGTTGAAGCAGCAGGGCGCGCAGAAGCAAGCAGCCGCCGGCGAAGCGGCGAAGGATCTGGAAGGGCAGCGCGTGGCCGAGCGAATGCAGCAAGCGGCCGACGCGTTGCGATCGGCGGCAGGCGAGTCCCGCGGTGCCCGCGGCCGCGCGGCGTCGGAGGAAGCGAAGGCGCAAGCGGCGAGCGGACAGGACCTCGCGCGCGCGCTCGATCGCGTGGCCGACACGCTCGCGTCCGCGACCGGCGCGCAAGACGATGAGTCGCGGAAGCTGTCGTCACAGCTTGCGCGGGCGCAGGAACTGCGCGAGAAGCTCGACGCCGCGGGACGCGAACTTGATCGTCTGGGCCGGCAGAACGGCGCGGGCAACGCGCCGGACCGATCCGCGCGGAAGAGTCCTGGCGAGACCGGGCGTGCCGGCGAAGGCCAGCAGGGTGGCGGCGGCGGGAGCGGCACGGACGTCAACCGCTTGCGCCAGGAGTACGAGCAGCGCCTCAAGGAAACCAAGGACCTGCTCGATCAGTTGCGCCGTGACGATCCGAACGGCCCGACGTTCGCGCGCGGCGGCACCGGCTTCACCTTCGAAGGTCAGGGCATGACGCTTTCCGCGCCGGGCACCGAGGCCTTCAAGCAGGACTTCGCGAAGTGGGAAGACCTGCGGCGCCAGGCGACGCAGGCGCTCGACAACGCCGAGTCGACGCTGTCTAGGAAGCTGCAAGCCAAGGAGTCACGAGATCGACTGGCAGCGGGCACAGACGACAAGGCGCCGCCCGAATACAAGAAGCAGGTCGACGACTACTTCAAGGCGATCGCCAAGAAGAAGAAGCAGTGATGCACTTAGCCTATGCGCTGCCCTGGTGGCTGGCGATCGGGCTCGCGGCGGCCATCGGTGCGGTTGCGTATTTCGAGTACCGGCGCCCGCTCGCCCCGCTCACCGCCGTCCAGCGCGCCGTGCTCGTCGGCCTGCGCGTCCTCGCGCTGACGGCGCTGGTCCTGTTCCTGTTCCGGCCGATCGTCATCACGCCTCCGCTCGGATCGCGCGACGCCATTGTGCCCGTGCTGGTCGACGTCTCGCGCAGCATGCGCTTGAACGATGCGGACGGTCAGACGCGCATCGCCCGCGCGACCGCGCTGCTCAAGACCGATCTCCTGCCCGCCTTGTCGTCGCAGTTCACGCCCGAGCTCTACGCGGTCGGCGACGGGCTGATGCCCGCGACCGTCGATCGTTTGAGCGCGGATGCGCGTCGTACGGATCTCGCCGGCGCGGTGGCGGCGGTGCGCGAACGCTATCGCGGCCAGCGTGTCGCCGGCATTGTCGTGCTGTCGGACGGCGGCGACACGGGGACAGGTGGGGCAGGTAGGGCGGGTGGGGCAGGTGGGGCAGGTGGGGCAGGTGGGGATGGACCGCCGGTGATCGCGATCGGCATCGGGTCGCCGGATGGTCCGCGCGATCGGGAAGTGCTGAGTGTGACCGCTGGCGATCCGCGGCTCGATCAGGCGTCGGTGGATTTGCACGTGACGGTGGTCAGCACGGGGTTCGGTCGCGCGCCGTTTCCTTTGCGCGTGCGGGCGAACGGCCAGGTGCTCGAGACGCGACGGCTGGTGCCGGCCGCGGACGGATCGCCGCTTGACGAGGTGTTCACCGTCTCGCCCGATCCGGCGGGTCCCACGGTTTACGCGGCGGAGATTCCCGCGGATGAGACGGAATCCGTCGTCGAGAACAACGCGCGCGGCGTGCTGGTGAGTCCCGCGGGACGCAAGCGTCGCCTGCTCGTGGTGGCGGGTGCGCCGGGTTTCGAACACGGATTCATGACGCGCGCGTGGAGCGCCGATCCCGGACTCGACGTCGACACGG
>JACPZV010000090.1 GCA_016195295.1 Acidobacteriota bacterium | reverse complement strand
GCCATGGCGCGCGGGGTCGGCTTTGAAGCTGGGGACGTCAATGACGGTGAATTCCGGGACGGCTGTCGCGGCGGACGGCGACGCGGAACCATCGATGAACAAATGGCGCGCGAAGAGACTGTGCCACGCGTATTCCGTGATCACGCGAATCGGCAGCTGATACTTCGCGTCCGCGCCCGCGTAGCAATCCTGTACGAAGAGCTCTCGCGCCGCCAGCGCGTTCAGCAGATCGGCATGGAGCGCGTCGAAATGTTCCGGCGTCATGGGCCTGTTCACCGTGCCCCAGGCCACCTGCGCTTCGCTCGACGGCTCACGCACGACGAACTTGTCGTTGGGCGACCGCCCCGTGTGCTGACCCGTGCGGCACACGAGCGGGCCCTCGGCGGCAATGACGCCTTCCTCGCGACGAACGGCTTCTTCGTAGAGCGCGGCGGGCGACAGGTTCCACCGCACCCGATCGGCGCGGATGCGCTCGCGTTCCAGACTTCGAGCCCGGTCAACCCCGGTGCTCATGCACGACTCCTAAGATATGAAGGCGCAGTCACATACACAGAATCTGCGGATCGTACTCCGCTGGATCCCATGAGTCAACCGCGAGCACACATCAGCTAGACTGTAAACAGCAGCGCCCTCGCACCGTAATTGTCTTATGAGTGACATGCGCACCTTCCCCGAGGCTGCCTCGGCGCGCCCCGACGCCGAGGCCCCGGCGGCCCCGCTTTCGGCCGGCCCGCGCGGGCGCCGGACTGGGGCCGCGCCGCTTTCGAACGATTCCCGCATCGCCGTCGATATTCGCGGTCTCGTCGAGCGCGGCGAGATGGATGAAGCCCGCGATCGGTTTGGCGAGCTCGTGGCGCTCCATCAGCGACGGGCGTCGCGCATTGCGTATCAATACCTGCGCGACGCGGGCGAAGCGGACGAAGCGGTGCAGGACGCGTTCGTCAAGGTGTTCACCCATCTCACCTCGTATCGTGAAACCTGGCCCTTCGAGGTGTGGTTCACGCGGATTCTCATCAACGGCTGTCTCGATCGTCGCAAAGCCCGCACGCGGCGCGATCGGTGGTTCGTGCCCGGCGAGCCGTCGAGCGCGGACGAGGCCCGGCTGGCGGCGACCGATGCGGCGCCCGACCCAGAGCGCCGGCTTCTCGCGCGCGAACGGCGCGCGCGCCTGGCGGCCGCCGTCGAACGTCTGGATGGCCGTCAGCGCGCGGTCTTCACGCTGTGCCACTACGGCGATTGCACGCCTCGCGAGGTCAGCGCGATGACGGGGCTCAACGAATCCACCGTCCGCGTCCACTTGTTTCGCGCCGCGCGGAAACTGCGCGGCCTGTTGGGAGGCAAGCCGTGATCACTCGCGCGCGTCACCTCCACGATGACCGCCTCGTCGACTGCTATCTGGCGGAACGACACGGCGAGGCACTCGACCCGCCGGTCGCAGAGCATCTCAGCGATTGTGAGTCATGCGGAGCGCGATACCTCGCGCTCTCGCAATTCATGGACGCGCTGCGTGACGAGGCCGACGCCGAGACGGACGCCCTGTTCACGCCCGAGCGCCTCCGCGCCCAGCAGCAGCAGATCGCGCGGCGGCTCGCCGGCGTCGGACGTCCGGCCCGCGTCATCAGTTTCCCGAGGCGGATCGTTCGGCGCACGATCACGGCATCGACTTCGCGCATGGCCCCGCGCTGGGTCGCCGCGACGGCCGCGGCAGGTCTTTTCGTCGGTGTTGCGCTGGGCGCCGGCTACGAGTGGGGCGCGCGCGTCAGGACCGGCTGGCAGGGGTTCGCAGCCACCTCCGGAATCACCCGACCGCCGCGAGTTACGCCGATCCCGACACGCGTGGCCGCGCCCCCTGACGTCGCCGACGATGCGTTCTTGTCTGAACTGGAGATCGCCCTCGAGCGTCCGCACACACGGGAACTGCAGGCCTTCGACGCGTTCACCCCGCACGTGCGCGAAATCAGCGACCAGAGCCGTTAGAATCAGGGAGGTGCCGTCCCTGATTTTCCGGAAAGGCTTGGATCTCAAGCATGCCGTCGCCGGCATGCTGGCCGACAGCTATCACAGCACCATCGTCGAGCGCATCAAAGCCGAGGATTTCTCCTATCGCGCCGGCCGTCTCACCGTGCATCTCGCACGCGAGTTCGGGTTCTGCTACGGGGTCGACCGCGCCGTCGACTACGCGTACCAGACGCGCAAGCGCTTCCCCGACCGCCAAGTGTTCCTCACCGGCGAAATCATTCACAACCCGCACGTGAACGACAAGCTGCGGGCGATGGGCATCCGCTTCCTGACCGACGCCGGCGAGGACCTCGACCGGCTCGAACCGGCCGACGTCGTGATCCTGCCGGCGTTCGGCGTCAGCGTCGCCGTGCTCCAGCAGCTCGAGCGCCGCGGGTGCACGCTCATCGACACCACGTGCGGTTCGGTGCTCAACGTGTGGAAGAACGTGCGTCGATACGCCGAGGGCGGGTACACCTCGGTGATTCACGGGAAGGTCTGGCACGAGGAAACGCAGGCCACCGCGTCGCAGGCCGTCGCGTACGGCGGCAAGTACCTCGTCGTCTTCGATCGCGCCGAGACCGCGGCGGTGTGCGATTTCATCACGAGCGGCGACGACGCCCCGGCGTTTCTGGCACGCTTCGCCAGCGCGGTTTCACCCGGATTTGATCCGCATCGCGATCTCGATCGCATCGGCCTGGCCAACCAGACGACGATGCTGATGACCGAGTCGCTGGAGATTGGCGATATGATCCGCGCGGCGATGGTCGCGCGCCATGGAGAAGCGGACCTCCCGGAGCGCTATCAGGCCTTCGATACGATTTGCAGCGCCACCCAGGATCGCCAGGACGCCGTCGTCGGGCTGCTTCGGGAGCACGCCGTTGACCTGATGCTCGTCATCGGGGGGTACAACAGCAGCAACACGACCAACCTCGCGAGGATTTGCGCCGCATCGCGGCCGACCTATCACATCGCGGATCCGGAGTGCTTGCTGTCGGCCGATCAGATCCGGCACCGGCCGGTGGGGTCGAAAACGGAGATCCTGACGTCGGCATGGCTGCCCCGCGGCGGCCCGGTCAGCATCGGACTCACGTCGGGTGCGTCCACTCCTGACAACCTCGTGGGCGCCGCAGTCGCCAAGTTGACGACGTTTGCGGCCGACCCGTCGAGCGAAGGTAAAAAGTTGTCTCCTTCTAAATGAAGGCCGCACGCCCGTCGTATTCCTTCAAGTAACAGCTTTTCAGAGGTTTACGCATGAAGCCGACATGGCGACAGCGGCTTGGACTGACCGCTCTCCTGCTAGCGCTCGCGGTCCCAGTTCGCGCACAATCGTTCGGTTTTCCGTGGTGGCGCGACGCGCGATTCCAGCACGAGCTCTCGCTTACGGCCGAGCAGCGCACCCGGATTGACGCGATCTTCCAGGACGCCCTCACGAAGCTTCGTCAGAAGAAGCAGGAACTCGATCAGCAGGAAGACGAACTCTCGCGGATGATCGCGTCGAACGCCGACGAAAGCCTCGTCTCGAAACAGGTTGACAGAGCCGAGACCATCCGGGCGCACATGAACAAGACCCGGACGTTGATGCTCCTCCACGAGCGCCAGGTGTTGACGCCGGAGCAGCGCGTCAAGCTCAACAAACTCTACGAGCAGTGGATGAAAGATCACGCGAACAACAAGCCGCGCGGCGACCTGAAATGAAGGAGAGAGAGTCGATGACACGGAACGGAATCATCTCGATACTGACGGCCGCGCTCGTCTGCGCGAGCGTCGCCACACCCGCCCGCGCGCAGCAGATGTCCGAAGCGCGCATTCGTGACCTGATCAAGCAGGCCGCGGACCGTACCGCAAAGCGCGACAGCGGCGATGCGCCGCAAACGGCCGCGGCGGCCGCCGGAGCGGATCGTCCGATAGTGCGGCTCACGCTCGACGACGCGGTGAAGTTCGCGCTCGATCGCAATCTGGATATCGCGGTCCAGCGCCTGAATCCGCAAATCAACGACATCGCGATTGCGAGCATCCGGTCGGTCTATCACCCCTCGCTGACGTCGACCGTCTTCTCGCAATCAAACACGACGCCGTCCACAACCACGCTGGCCGGGAGCAACACGGTCGGTGCGCCGGTCGTCGCGACCAACGATGCGTACAACGGCGGCATCGCCCAGAGCATCCCGTGGGGCGGCGGCGCCTTGAGCGTCGCGCTCAACAACAACCGGCAAACGACAACCAACGCGACAGCGTTGTACAACCCGACGTACAACACCTTCTGGTCCAGCACCTACACGCAGCCTCTGCTGCGAGGATTCAAGACCGACTCCACGCGGCGACAGCTGCAGGTGACCAAAGTGACCCGCGACATCTCGGACGTGCAGTTGCGCGCCACGATCACCAACACGCTGTCAAACGTGAGAAACGCGTACTGGGACTACGTGTTTGCCGTGCAGGCGGTCGAAGTCGCGCAGAAGTCCCTCGACCTCGCGACTAAACTGGTGCAGGACAATCAGACGCGCGTCGAGGTGGGCACGATGGCCCCGATCGACGTCGTACAGGCGCAGTCCGAGCAGGCCACGCGCCGGCAGGCGCTCGTGACCGCGCAGTCCAGCCGGCGCACGACGGAGCTGGCGCTCAAGCGTCTGATCGTGTCAGGGACGCAGGACTCAAACTGGAACGCCCAACTCGATCCGGTCGACCGTCCGGATTTCCGCGCCGAGCCCGTCGACATCGAGGCGGCCGTCCGGCGCGCGCTGAGCGAGCGCACGGATCTGGACATCGCCAAGAAGAACATCCAGTCCAACGACGTCACGCTGAAATTTCTGCAGGAGCAGCTGAAGCCGCAGGCGGACCTGGTCGCCACGTATGGCCTGACCGGGCTGGGCGGATCCCAGCTCATCACGACGGGCACCGGCGTGAACCGCACGGTCGTCGGCAGTCTCCCGGGCGGTTACGGCGATGCGCTCTCGTCGCTGTTCGCGTCGAGCTATCCTCGATGGACCGTGACGATGAACTTCAGCTATCCGCTCGGCCTGAGCTCGGCGAAAGCCACGGTCGCCCGCGCGCAAGTGCAATTGAACCAGGACCAGGCGCAGATCAGGCAGATCGAGCTGCCGGT
>JACPZV010000249.1 GCA_016195295.1 Acidobacteriota bacterium | reverse complement strand
GCTGCGCCGGGCTGCACAACAGTATGCATCGGAAAGAATAGTTATACACACCCGGTCCGTTTGGATCAACAAAAATCGATGTATACTCATGCTTCGTCCGCCATGAAAACACGACGCCAGGCCGCCATCCTCGAGCTGATCGATCGCGAAGGGCTCCACAGCCAGGAGCTCCTGCGCCGGCGGCTCCGTCAGCGCGGCTTCGAGGCCACGCAGGCGACGATTTCGCGCGATATTACGGAGCTGGGGCTCGTCAAGCGATCGGGGGACGGCGCGTACCAGCGGGCCGGCGTCGAGGCGCCCGATCCGGAGACCGCGCTGACCACGCTCGAGCGCGCCGCGGCCGACTTCCTCCGCGGCGTCGAGCGCGTGCAGCATCTCGTCGTCATCCGCACGGGCCGCGGACAGGCGCAGGCGCTCGCCGAAGCGCTCGACCGTGCGCGGCTGGCGGAAGCCGTGGGCACCATCGCGGGCGACGACACGATTCTGGTGATCGCGCGCGGCGCGCGCGGCGCGGCCGCCCTCGTGAAGCGCCTCAGGGCGTACTCGGCGGAGTAGTGGAATGGCGGGAATGACTCGCATGACGGGGATGAAGGGGATGACCGCGAAGGGTGCCGGCATGGAGCGAATCGTCGTGGCGTACTCGGGCGGCCTCGACACGTCAGTGGCCGTGCCCTGGCTCGCCGAGCGCTACGGCGCTGAAATCATCGCGGTGACGATGGACCTGGGACAGGGCGCGGAATTGGAGGAAGTGCGCGACCGCGCGCTCACGTCCGGCGCCCTCCGCGCCCACGTCTTGGACGTGCGCGAGGAGTTCGCCCGCGACTTCGTCCTGCGCGCGCTGAAAGCCGATGCCCTCTACGAGGACCGCTATCCGCTCGCCACCGCGCTCGCGCGTCCGCTCATCGCCCAGAAACTGATCGAAATCGCGGAAATCGAGCAGGCCACGGCCGTCGCGCACGGGTGCAGCGGAAAAGGCAACGACCAGGTGCGCCTCGAGGTGACGGCCCGCGCGCTGAACTCCAGCATCACAATCATCGCGCCGGCTCGCGAGTGGGGGATGACGCGGGCCGAGGAAATCGAGTATGCCCGGCAGCGCAGCGTCCCGGTGCCCGCCACCGTCGAGAGCCCCTACAGCACGGACTTCAATTTGTGGGGCCGGGCCGTCGACTGCGGTGCGCTCGAAGATCCGTGGCAGGAGCCGCCCGAGGACATCTATACGCTGACGAGGGCGCCGCGCGAGTGCCCCGACGAGCCGGCCTACGTGGAGATTTCCTTTGAACGCGGGATTCCGACCGCGATCAACGGCGTCGCGATGCCGCTGCTCGATCTCATCGCGAGCCTGGGCACGATTGCGGGCGCCAACGGTGTCGGTCGCATCGACTTGATTGAGAATCGCCTCGTCGGCATCAAGTCGCGCGAAGTCTACGAAGCCCCCGCGGCGGTCGTGTTGCACGCGGCGCATGAAGAACTGCAACGGCTGGTCACCACCGCGGATCTCGATCGGCTGTGTCGCGACATCAGCCAGAAGTACGCCGACCTCGTCTACAACGGCCTCTGGTTCACGCCGACGCGCGAAGCGATGGACGCGTTTGTCGACAAGGTGCAGGAGCGCGTGACCGGCGTCATCCGTCTGAAGCTCTTCAAGGGCGACTGCCGGATCGTCGGACGCAAGTCGCCGTTCGGGCTCTACGATCAGTCGCTGGCGACGCACAGCGAGGGCGACATGTTCGATCACGCCGCCACGGCCGGCTTCATCAAGATCTGGGGACTGCCGGTCGAGAGCACCGCGAAAAAGGCGCCCAAGAAACGCAAGTCGGTAGTCGTGAGTCGGTAGTCGTGAGTCGATGATGACCAGCCACCAGCCACCAGCCACCAGCCACGAACGGCCATGACCGACGACCAACGACCAACGACCAATGACCAACGACCAACGACTACTTTGTGGTCTGGACGATTTGACACCGCGCCGGATGCCGCGGCGTTCGAGTTCGGCGCCTCGTTCCGCTTCGATCGCCGCCTCTTCGAAGACGACGTCACGGGCAGCCTCGCGTGGGCGCGGGCGCTGGCGAAGGCCGGAGTGCTCGCGCCCGACGAAGCGCGGCAGATTCAGGACGCGTTGACCGCGATGCTCGAGCGCGGTCGATCCGATCCAACGTTTGTCGACGGCACAGACGAGGACGTCCACAGCTTCGTCGAGCGCCACCTCGTCTATCGGCTCGGCGACACCGGCCGCCGCCTGCACACGGGCCGATCGCGCAACGAGCAAGTGTCGCTGGATCTGCGGCTGTACCTGCGGCGGCGCATTCCCGCGCTCCAGCGCGCGGTCGCGGCCGTCGTCGAGGCGCTGGCGGCGCAGGCCGCGGCGGCGGACGACGCGCTGATGCCGTCGTTCACGCACTTCCGTCCGGCGCAGCCCGTCCTCGTCGCGCACTTTTTTCTCTCGCATGCGGCTCCACTACGCCGCGACTTCGCGCGCCTCAACGCCGCGCGGGACGAAGCGGACGCGCTGCCGCTCGGCTCCGGCGCGATCGCCGGGACGGCCTACGCGATTGACGTCAACGCGCTGGCCGCCGACCTCGGCTTTTCACGCATCGTTGACAACAGCATGGATGCCTCGTCTGATCGAGATTTCGCCGCGACGTTCCTCTACGCGTGCGCGATGACGATGGTGCATCTGAGCAGGCTGGCGGAGGATTTCATCATCCTGTGCGGCGACGAGCATCGGTTCTTCGAGCTGTCCGACGCGCTCAGCACGGGCAGCAGCATGATGCCGCAGAAGAAGAACCCAGATCCGCTGGAGCTCGTGCGCGGCAAGTCG
>JACPZV010000248.1 GCA_016195295.1 Acidobacteriota bacterium | reverse complement strand
GACATGGCTGATGGCCGCCCTCGTCGGACCAACAGCGATTGGCCTGGGGATCGCCTTTCCGCTCGCCCTGCAGCTGGCTGGCGGCGACGAGCGTAAGACGGCGAGGCGACTTGGAGCGATCTACGCGCTGAACACTCTCTGTGCGGTGGTCGGCTCGCTCGCCACTGGTTTCGTGACGATTCCGCTGCTCGGGCTGCAGCACGCGCTGTTGGTGGCAACCGCCGCGCTGATCGCAAGCTCGCTTCTGGTTATGGCGTTTGGCACGTTGTCGACGCGTGCCCGGGCGGCGGCCGCGTTGCCGGCGCTCGCGCTGCTTGCCTGGCTGGCGTTCCAGCCTGCGTGGGACCGTGAGCTACTCGCGAGCGGCGTGTACAAATACGCGACCCTCGCGGCCGGATCCATCGATGTCGAGACGGCGCTCAAAGCCGGCACGTTGGTGTACTACCGCGATGGCGCCGCCGCGACGGTCTCCGTCAAACGTCTCACCGGCGCGCTCTCGTTATCGGTCGACGGCAAGGTCGATGCGTCAACGGCCGGCGACATGCTCACTCAGAAGACGCTGGCTCACCTTCCGCTTCTGTTGCACGCGAGCCCGGGTCGAGTCTGCATCATCGGTCTCGGCAGCGGCGTGACGCTGGCGTCGGCTCTCCTCCATCCAGTGTCGTCGGTGGACGTCGTGGAGATCTCTCCGCAAGTCGTCGAGGCCTCACGGCTCTTCGCCGACGACAACCATCACGCCCTCGACGATCCACGCGCGCGACTGATTCTCGGCGATGGGCGATCGCACCTGATGCTGACCAATCAGCAATACGACGTGATTATCTCGGAGCCGTCCAATCCCTGGATGGCGGGAGTGGCTGCACTCTTCACGCGTGAGTTTCTTCTGGCGGCGCGCGCTCGACTCGCGCCTGGCGGCATTCTCTGCCAGTGGGCTCACACGTACAACATCAGCGATCGCGACCTGCGCTCGATCGTCGCGACGTTCGCGTCCGTGTTCCCGAACGGCACGATGTGGCTGATGGGTGACGGCGATCTCCTGCTCGTGGGCTCGACGGGACTGGACGCACTCCACCTTGACGAACTCACCCGGCTGTGGGACCGGCCGGGCGTCGCCGCAGACCTCCGCGCGGTCTCGGCGTACGAACCGTTTGCGTTGCTCTCGTCGTACATCGGCGGGCCCGATGAAATTCGGCGCTATGCAGAGGGAGCACTGGTGCAGTCTGATGATGCGATGGCACTGGAATTCTCCGCGCCGCGGGCGCTGTACGGCGACGTCGCGGAAGAAAATGTGACGACGCTCCGCCGCCTCCTCGATCTCACGCGCGCGCCGACGCCCGTTGCCGCCGCCTGGGCATCCGCCGACGCGGTCCAGCGGCGTCACCGCGCCGAGATGATGCTCAAGGCGAACGCATACCAGACGGCCTATCAGGACTACGTGGCGGCCCTCGCGCTCGACGCGATGGACCCGGATGCGCCCGACGGCATCGTGCGAGCAGCGGTTGCGGCGCATCGTGAATCCGACGCGGTCGCACGGCTCGAGTCCGCGGTCCACGCACACGCACGGGCGTTCCGCGTGTGGATCGCGCTGTCGAAGCTGCTTGCGGCGACGGGGTCTATGGATCGGGCGATTGCCATGGCGAAAGACGCCTGCGCCATCGAGCCCATCGACGTCGGGGCACTCGAACAGCTGGCGTCGATCTACGCCGATCTCGGTGACCCCTCGGGACTCGATCTGACCGCCGAAGCGCTGCGCCATTTCTTTCCCGGCAGTCGCGGCGCGTACTACTACACCGCGGCGTCTCAGTTTCTCCACACGGACCTGGCCGGAGCCGCATTGTCCGCACGTCAGGCAATTGGCGTTGATCCGCGCTTTGCGCCCGCGCAGAACCTGGCGGGGGCGATCCAGGCGAGCCAGGGGCGTGCCAATGAGGCGCGCGCGGCGTTTCGGACCGCGCTGCAGCTCGATCCGAGAGATCCGGTGACCTACACGAACCTGGGGTTGCTCGAATTGTCCGCCGGCCAGACCGCCGCGTCAGCCGGGCTTTTCGCCGAAGCCCTGTCTCTCGATCCGTCGTCGCGTTCGGCCAAGCAAGGGCTGGCCGACGCGCAGCGAGCGGCCGGCACGCGATAAGATTCCGCGCAAACCGGGAATTCGCGAACCTGTTGTAGTATGCTACTCCCATGCTCACTGTCCCCGAGGCCGCCCGCCGTGTCCGTTGCAACCCGGAGACCGTCCGGCGCTGGATCCGGTCGGGCCGTCTCCCGTCGCGCCGCGCCGGGACGCAGCACCTCATCGAGGAGTCGGATCTGCGGACGCTCGTCCCGCCGGGCGAGATTCGCCTGCCTGCGGCGTGGCGCAGGACTGCCACGGGTGAGCCGATGCCCGACGTCGTCCGCGCCGTCCGCCGTTCGCGCGAAGGGCGCTGATCCGTGATCGTCCTCGACGCCAGCGCAGCACTCCAGGCGTGTCTCGCGGCCGACGGTTTCGACCTGTTCGGACACGAGCACCTCATCGCGCCCGTGCTTTTCTGGTCCGAGGTGTCGTCGGCGTTGCACGAGATGCGTTGGCGCAAGGAGATCTCCGCGGGCCTGGCGGACATCGCGTTCGAACGGCTACTCGCGGCTCCCGTGTCGAGGCGCAGCCCGAAGCGGTTGCGCCGCGAAGCGTGGCGGGTCGCCGAGGAACTCGGCTGGATGAAGACCTACGACGCCGAGTACGTCGCGCTCGCCCGGATGGCGCCATGCCGCCTCGTCACGGTGGACGCTCGACTGCGCCGCGGCGCCGGCCACGTTGTGCAGATCATCGGGCCGGGAGATCTCTAAGCCAGCTTCGTGAAACCTCAATGAAGACCGGCGTTCTTCGCTCAAGCCTCAGGACCCTAGCGATTTAGCGTCTTTCAATCAGACCCTCGACATGCCACTGGATCGCTTGAACTGCGGTCAGTTGATCCTGCATGTCTCATGACCGCTGCACTGAATTGTGTCAGGTTAAAATCCATCCCCATGCCGTCGCTCGCGCTGACCCCGCGCGGCCACCTGCTGTTCACGGGCGCAGACGACGCACCCCAACCGCCGGCCGCCCTCTATCGCACGCTCGAAGGCGCGTTCGCTCGTGGATCGGGTCACGGATTGCTCGATCTCGGCGCCAGCGAAGTCGGGACGGCGCTTCCGGCAGACTTCAGTTACTGGCGCGACTTCGCCGCGCGGCTGATCACGACCATCTGCACGCATCCCGATCTCGATACGCACCACGCGGCGATTTCGGCGCCCACTCTCGGCGAGCTCGAGACGCTCGCCGCGGCCGCGCCGCCAATGGACGGCGCCGAGTACTTGACGGCCTCTGTCCTCGAAACACTCTGGACTGAGATCGCTGAAGCGCTTCGATCCGCGCTCGCCGAATCGAAGGCGTCCGTCCAGGAGTTTCTGCAGCGCAAGAACCCGGCGTGGCATCTCGTCGGCCGCGTCCACTTCAACCTCGCCGAGAACCGCAGAGACGATGATGCGCCGTTCGCCTTTCTTGCGACCTACACGACACAACTGTCGGCGCACGCCAAGGCGCAGCACCTGCCGCTGGGCCGCGCACTGAGCGAGTACGCAGGCGCTGCCAACAAGTCACGGCTGCTCTCGTTGCTCCTGCCGGTCCAGCGCGCCGCCGCCGAGTGTCCCTGGCTGAAGACGATGGTCGACGCGGGCGAGATTTATCACCCGCTCCGGTGGACGCCGGCCGAGGCGTTTCAACTCCTGACCGATGTCCCCCGACTCGAGTCCGCTGGGGTCATCGTCCGCGTACCGACCGCGTGGCGGGCGAATCGTCCGCCACGTCCGCAAGTCACCGGCACTGTCGGGGGCAAGGCGCCTTCAGGCCTCGGCAAGGACGCGCTGCTCGACTTCAAGATGGGCGTCACACTCGACGGCGAACCGCTGACCGAGGGTGAGATTGACAAGCTGCTCGCCGCCTCAAACGGCCTGCATCTCGTGCGCGGACGCTGGGTCGAAGTCGATCGGGAGAAACTCGGCCGGATGCTCGACGAGTTCCGAGCCGTGGAAGCCGCCGCGACGAAGGGCGGATTGTCCTTCGGCGAAGCGATGCGCCTCGTTGCCGGCGCGCACGTGCCAGGCGACAGCGTCTCGGACGGCGCTCCCGAGTGGTCAAGTGTCGTGGCCGGGCCGTGGCTCGCAAAGACGCTCGCCGGCCTTCGCGATCCCAACCAGATTGCGCAACTGGATCCTGGCGCCGTGCTGAAGGCGACGT
>JACPZV010000279.1 GCA_016195295.1 Acidobacteriota bacterium | reverse complement strand
CCGGCGGCGTCGGAAGCGCCGTGGGCGGACGCGTCGCGCCGCGGACCGCGTGTCTCGTCGTCGCCGTGCTCGGCGCGATCGAGGCGGCTGCGCTGCCGCAGCTCGTGCCCGTGCTGCTGCCGCTGCCGCTCGCCGCGCGCGTGGCGATTGCGATCGCGCTCATCGCGCCGCTCGGCCTCGCGATGGGGATGCCGTTTCCGCGCGGCCTGCAGAGCACCGGCCGCGGCTCGCTGCCCGCGCCGCCGTTCTACTGGGGGCTGAACGGGATCATGTCCGTCGTCGGATCGGTGACGACGGTGTTCGTCGCGCTCACGCTTGGATTCCAGGCCGCGATGCTCGCCGGCTGCGCGTGCTACGTGATGGCGGCGCTGGTGTCGAAAAATGCATTGGCCTGAGAGGGTTCAGGAGGTTCTAGTATGCCTTCCGTGGACCTCTTGTGCGTTGGGGAGAGCTTCGACGATCTGATTTTTCTGGATCTCGATCGGTTGCCGCGCGCCGGCGAAGAAATCCGCACCGATCGGTGCGTCGGGACGATTGGCGGCGGCGCGGTGATTACGGCCGTCGCTGCCGCCCGTCTCGGCCTGCGCGCGCGGATCGTCAGCGCCCTGAGCGCGCCCGCCGCGGCCCGCCTTCGCACCGAAGGCGTCGGGGTCGTCAATCTCAGAAGACCGGCCGAAGCCCACGCGATTTCCGCGGCGCTTTCGACGCGACGCAACCGCAGCCTCGTCACGTTCACGGGCGTCAACGATCGACTGGAGACGCGCCTGTTCGCGATGCGCCGCCGCCTGCGCGCGCCGTACGTGCACTTTGCGTTCACGCCGCGCGACTGCCGGCGCTGGGCCGCTCACGTGCGGCAGCTGCGCGCGCGCGGCGCGATCACCTCGTGGGATTTCGGATGGAACGATCGACTGGTGCGC
Organism: Acidobacteriota bacterium; assembly: GCA_016195295.1. Classification (GTDB taxonomy): domain Bacteria; phylum Acidobacteriota; class Vicinamibacteria; order Vicinamibacterales; family CAVVIG01; genus SRVP-36. The sequence goes on along the minus strand of JACPZV010000279.1, from coordinate 2,494 downwards.
GCGCCTGGATTTCGAGAGCTGCTGGCGTCGCTGGACTATGTGTTCGTCAACACGCAGGAAGCGCTGTTGTACGCGCGGGCGCGCACGTTCTCCACGGCGATCGCGCGGTGGAGGCGACTGGCGTCGCAGACCGTGATCAAACTGGGCCCGTCGGGCAGCCGGTGGATCGCGCGGGATCGTGATCTGCGGGCGCCCGTGCGACGACGAGCGGCAGTCGATACCACGGGCGCGGGCGACGCGTTCAACGGTGGATTCCTGGCCGCTCTTGCGCGCGGTCTCACGCCTCGCGAGTGCCTGCGTCTCGCGAACGCCGTCGGCGCCGCGTCGACCCAACACGCGGGTGGACTACCAATGACCCGTAGCGCGACCGTGATTCGTAGCGCGACCCTTTCAGGGTCGCGATCTTTCCGATGAAGCTGACGATCATCGGCGGCGGCGGCGTCCGCGTGCCGCTGCTCGTCAACGGCCTCGTGCAATCCGATCTGCCCGTCGGCGACATCGCGCTCTACGACACGGACCGCGAGCGCCTGGCGGCGATCGCGCCGCTGGCGGGCCGCTTCGCCGGCCGCGCGCGGTTGACGGTCGAGTCGACCGTCGACGCAGCGGTCGACGGCGCGGACTACGTCTTCACGAGCATCCGCGTCGGCGGCATCGAACGCCGCGCGCACGACGAGCAGGTGTCGCTCGCGCACGGCGTCGTCGGACAGGAGACCGTCGGGCCGGCCGGCTTCGCGATGGCGATGCGGACCGTGCCGCCGGTCATTGAGTACGCGCGCGTGGTCGAGCGCCGCGCGCCGAAGGCGTGGATCATCAACTTCACCAACCCGGTCGGCATCGTCACGCAGGCGGTGACCGACTCGACCGGCGCGCGCATCATCGGCATCTGCGACACGCCGACCGAGCTCTTCGAGGACATCGCGCACGCGCTCGGCGTTCCGTCCGCCACATGCCGCTTCGACTACTTCGGCCTCAACCATCTGGGCTGGGTGCGCGAGGTCTATGACGTCTCCCAAGGGGGTCGGCCGCTGCTCGATCGGTTGTGGACTCAACCGGAACAACTGGCCCGGCTCTATCGCGCGCCGCTGTTCGACGCGACGTGGCTGCAGTCGTTGCGGCTGCTGCCGACGGAGTACGTCTACTACTACGCGAGAACCGCGGATGCGATCGCGAATCTCACGCGAGCGGGGCGAAGCCGCGGCACGGTGATCGAACAGCTCAACCGTCAGCTCTTCGCCGATCTCAAAAACAACGCGAACGATCCCGTTCGCGTCTACGAGGAGTACCTCGCGGTGCGGGACGCCGGCTACATGCAGATCGAATCCGGCGCCCCAGCGCCGCTCGAGCGATCGCCGTGGTCGGGGTTGACCGGCTACGACAAGATCGCGCTGCAAACAGTCCGCAGCATTCACTTCAATGCCGGCGCGACGATCCCGTTGAACATCGTCAACCGCGGGACCATCGCTGGTCTCGAGGACGGCGACGTGGTTGAAGTACCGTGCGTCGTTGGATCGCACGGCGCCCGCGCGGCCATGTCCGTCGGGCCGATGCCGGACGCCGTCGCCGATCTCGTCGTTCAGGTGAAGGACTACGAGCGCCGCACCGTCCGGGCCGCCTTGACCGGCGATCGCTCGCTCGCGGTCAACGCGCTCGCGCGCAATCCGCTCGTGCCGTCGGCCGAGCTGGCCGACCGATTGGTGGACGCGCTGCTCTTCGCATGAGCGATCGCCCGCATCTCGATCGCGGCATGGGTCTATTGGCGGCCACGGCCACCAACGTCATCGCGATGGTCGGCGTCGGCCCGTTCCTCGTGATCCCGCTGATGCTGACGACGATGAACGGGCCGCACATCATTTATGCGTGGATCGTCGGCGCGATGCTGGCGATCTGCGACGGCCTCGTCTATGCGCAGCTTGGCGCGGCGTTGCCCGGCAGCGGCGGTCCGTATTTATATCTGCGCGAGGCGTATCAGCCGCTCGGCCTCGGCCGGCCGATCGCGTTCGTCTACCTCTGCCAGATCATTCTCGTCGCGCCGCTCTCGGTGGCGGGCGGCGCCGTCGGTTTCTCTGACTATCTCCAGTTCTACTGGACGACGATGACGCCGCTCGAGCACAACGCGATCGCGGCGGCGGTGTGCGTGGTGATGACGCTGCTGCTGTATCGCGACATCGCGTCGGTCGGCCGCCTGGCCATCGTGATGATGGCCGTGGTGCTGGCCACGGTGGGCTGGGTGATCGCCGCCGGCGCGCTGGGCTCGTCGGTCCGGCTCGCGTTCAGTTTTCCGCCGGAGGCGTCTCGATTCGATCGCGATCTGCTGGTGCGCGTTGGCGCCACCTCCGTGCTGGCGATGTACAGCTACGGTGGCTATACCCAGGTGTGTTCGATCGGTGAGGAGATCAAGACGCCGGAGCGCACCGTGCCGCGATCGATCCTGCTGTCGATTCTCGCGGTCGCGCTGATCTACATCGTGATGAGCAGCGCGATCGTCGGTCTCGTG
>JACPZV010000089.1 GCA_016195295.1 Acidobacteriota bacterium | reverse complement strand
TATGGCTTGATGTCCTACGCCGTCGCGCAGCGGCGGCGCGACATCGGCATCCGGATCGCCCTCGGCGCCGATCGCGCGCGCATCATCCGCGCAGCGGTGGGCGATGGACTTGTGGTCACTTTCGGGGGCGTCGCGATTGGGTTTGCCGTCGCACTCGGAACAGTGCGTCTGGTGAAGTCGCTGCTGTTCGGCGTCACGGCCTACGATCCGTTGACGCTCGCGGGCGCGCCGGCCGTGCTCCTGGCGGTCGCCCTCATCGCGTGTCTGCTACCGGCCGTGCGCGCGGGTCACGTCGACCCGATCGCCACGCTTCGCGATTAGCGACGTCGATATCGATCATCCCTCCGGTCTCGTCTTCAGCGCCCCGGACTGTTGGTCGTGAGCCGCCGCTGGGCGTCGGGCAGGCTGAACGCGATGTACTCGCCTGTGACGTTGCCACCGCTCACGGCCACGATGATGTACTGTCGCCCCTTCCACATGTACGTCATCGGCGATCCGGTTTGTGGCGCCGGCATCCAGACCGTGCCGGCATCCTTTCCCGTCGCCTTGTCGTACGCGCGCAACAGCGCCCCGCGCGGATGGTCCGGGGTCGTCGTGACGGCTGGCTCACCGGCAATCAGCAGCGTCTTGGTGACGAGCGTGCCGACGCTGGTCTGCTGACCGGTCCGCGGGATGCTTCGCCCCTTCAGCAAGGGGTGATTGCGAACCTCATCCGGGGTCTCGCCGTGCGGGACCTGCCAGACGATCTCGCCCCGATCAAGGTTGATCGCCGACATCGTCCCATACGGGGGCCTGTTGATCGGCAGCCCTTGCACGGTCGGCGCCCCTAAAAATCCGGCACCCAGGCCCGCAGGGGGATGTGGATTGCCGGGTGCGACCGGTGTCTCCGGCGCGCGTCCACCGTGCAGTCGCGGCCCGTCGCCCGAGTGCCCCTGCACGTCGCGCAGCCCGGCCAGCGCATCGCCGCCCACGTACGCGGAATCGGAGAAGCGTTTGTCGGGCACCGGAAGCACCGCCAACCCGACCACCTGATGGTTCGACGACGCGTAGACCGTGTGCGTCTCGGGATCGTACGAACCACCCGGCCAGTTCGTGCCGCCGAGCGCGGTCGCGAACGTCAGGAGTTTGATCGGGCCGTCGGGTCTGCTGACGACCGGCGGGTCGAACAGTTTCGCCAGTTTGAATTTCGAGACGGTCGCGATCGCTTCCGCGCGCAGCTCGGGCGTGAAATCGATCAGCTCGTCGACGCTGAGATTCTGTCGCGAGTAGGCGGGCGGCTTCGTCGGGAACGGCTGTGTCGGTGAATACCACTCGCCGGGCACGTCCCCTTTCGACACGGGTCGCTCCTCGATCGGCCAGACCGGCGCGCCGCTGACGCGATCGAACACGTACAGAAAGCCCTCCTTGCTCGGCATCGCCACGGCCTTGATCGGCCGGCCGCTGACGGTGATGTCGGCCAGAATGGGCGCCGATGAGAGGTCGTGGTCCCAGAGCGGATGGTGCACGATCTGGAAATGCCACACTCGCCGGCCGGTCTTCAGATCGACGCAGACGAGGCTCTCGGCGAACAGGTTGTCGCCAGGACGGTGGCCGCCGTAGTAGTCGTTCGTCGGCGTCTCGACCGGGAGGTACGCGAGCCCGAGCTCCTCGTCCACGGCCATCTGCGTCCACACGCCCGTGTGACCCGTGCGCTCGGCCGAAGCGTTCAACCAGGTGTCGTAGCCGAATTCCGAGCTCGTCGCCGCTCGGGCCCGCAAGCCGGCTGAGATCCTGATCGAAATCCTGCTTGAGATCGACGACGCCGTTTCTGCCGAAGCCGGGAATGAGCGCGCCGGTTTTGGCGTTCAGCGCCTTCAGCCGGTAGCCGGTCGTGACGTACAGGATCCGTTCTTCCTTCCCGTCCGTCCAGTAGGCCACGCCACGGCCCGACCCGATACGCGGCGCGAACTGCGCGCGCACGCCTTCATCCTCGCTGTGCACCCACAGCAGCGTTCCGGTGTCCGCCTCGAGCGCCACGACCGACCGCCGCATGCCGCCGCCGACGGCATAGACGACGCCGTTCACCATCAGTGGAGTGGCCCCGAGGCGGAACTCCGGCTGCGGGCCCATGTTGTCGGTCTTGAACCGCCAGGCGATCTGAAGCGTGCTGAAGTTGCCCGCGTTGATCTGATCGAAGGGCCGGTACTTCCAGTTCTTCGTGTTGCCGCCGTAGTGCATCCAGTTGGCGTCCTGGCTCTGCGCGGGCGACGACTGCTCCGCGGAGCGAGCCGCAGTCGAGGCCGCGAGCAGTACGAGCGTGGCAATCAGGGGCAGGCTGGCGGCGACCCGCCGGCACAATCTCGACGGCATCGTGTCACCTCAGCTTGAGCGGCGGAGTCGACATTTTCGCGTATTCTACTCGACCGCCGCGAGCGCGGAACGCCGAAATGACCAGCTCGATCCGAGGCGAGGTTCGAAAAGCGCGTCTCTACTTCGGTTCGGGCGCGCTTTCCTCCTCGGTGACGAACACCTCGGCGATGATGCTCACGTGCGCCTCGAACCAATGGCCCCCCCTGACGGAGCCGTCCGAGAGCGCCACGGTGCCGTGTCCGTGGACGTTCGATCGCCCCTGACTGTCCACGGAGATGCTGCCCGTGAGCGAAACGATTTCCGCTTCCTGATTGAGCTCGATCTTTTTCTGGCCGAGTCCTCGTTCCACGTCGGACCAGCCGAAGAGCCCTTTGTTGATGGCGCCGACCGCGGTGAAATGGCCGTTCTTGATGTGGTACTTCTCAGCGAAGTCCGTCAGACCGGACATGATTTCGTCGCCCTTGGTCATGTTGACGCGGTACGTTCTGGCGCCCTTGCCAAGGTCGGTCACTTTCATTCCAGGAGCCAGTCCCTTCCCGGGACGAGTGCCTCTCGGGACGTATCCCTCGGGCGTCGGTTGCTGGGGAGCCGCTGGTGCCGTCGCCTGGGCCATCGCGGCCGGAATCGGCAACGTGACCTTTCCGGTGGCGGCCCACTCCGCTCCGCGGGCGAACGTCGTCATGAACGCCGGCGTCTGCACTTGCTCGACGTCGTGCCCCAGCGCCGTAATGAACACGCG
>JACPZV010000278.1 GCA_016195295.1 Acidobacteriota bacterium | reverse complement strand
CGCGCCCACAGGTCTTTGCAAAACCGCAGACGGTTTCGCACAGCTCCCACACGCATCATCGTGTTTCTCTTCTCAGAAGAACCAAAGACCAGAACTTCTCTGCTTCGGCGGTCACCAACCCACAGATTCTGCGGAGGAGGCAAAACTGAAAACTCAGCTCTGAGCCATCAGCCATCAGCCATCAGCCCTTAGCCCTACGTCATGCACCCCCTTCCCTGGTACATCGCCGGCCCGCTCATCGGGCTCGTCGTGCCGGCGCTGCTGCTCATCGGCAACAAGCCGTTCGGTATCTCGAACAACCTCCGCCATCTGTGTGCGGCCATTGCGCCGTGCGGCCTCGAGTTCTTCAGCCACGACTGGAGGAAGGTCGGACTCTGGAATCTGGTGTTTCTTGCCGGCGTGTTCAGCGGCGCGATGCTCGCCGCGTGGCTGGCGCCGCCGCCGGTCGTGATTGCGCCACACGGTGGCGACGCTGCACGGGCTGGGGCTGCACGACACTGGCGGCCTTGCGCCGCATGAAGTCTTCACGTGGGCGTCGCTGCTCGCCGTGCTTGGATTCTTCGCCGGCGGCTTGACGACGACGTACGTGATTCTGCCGAGGCTGCTGGCGTAGATGCCGCTGATTCCGTATTTCCTACGGCTTTCTGCGCCCGCACCTGCCGCACTAGAATAGGCGCACCGGGAATCCAGCGACCCCGAGCCCGGAACCCCGAACCCAGAACCCGGAACCCTGAACCTTGAACCCTGAACCCGGCCCCCCTGCGCCCGTCGACTTCATTCGCGCGATCGTGGACGACGATCTCGCGAAGGGCACGCATCACGGCCGCGTGGCGACGCGCTTTCCGCCCGAGCCGAACGGCTACCTGCACATCGGCCACGCGAAATCGATCTGCCTGAATTTCGGCGTCGCCGAGGAACGCCACGGCATCTGCAATCTCCGCTTCGACGACACGAACCCGGCCAAGGAGGACGTCGAGTACGTCGACTCGATCAAGGAAGACGTCCGGTGGCTCGGCTTCACGTGGAGCGCGGAGCTGTACGCGTCGGACTACTTCGAGCGCCTCTACCAGTTCGCCGTCACGCTGATCACGCGCGATCTCGCCTACGTCGACAGCCTCAACGCCGACGAGATTCGCGCGCACCGCGGGACGCTGACCGAGCCGGGGCGGAACAGCCCGTATCGCGATCGGCCGATTGCGGAGAGCCTCGATCTGTTCGCGCGGATGCGGGCCGGCGAGTTCCCGGACGGCGCGCACGTCCTGCGCGCGAAGATCGACATGGCGTCGCCGAACATCAACATGCGCGATCCGGCGCTCTACCGGATCCGGCATGCGTCGCATCACCGTACGGGCGACGCGTGGTGCATCTACCCGATGTACGACTACGCGCACCCGCTGTCGGATGCGATCGAGAAGATCACGCACTCCATCTGCACGCTGGAGTTCGAGGACCACCGCCCGCTGTACGACTGGCTCGTGGACAACCTGATTGAGGGCGACAAGCCGCATCAGTACGAGTTCGCGCGGCTCAACCTGAACTACACGGTGATGAGCAAGCGCAAGCTGCTGCAGCTGGTGCAGCAGGGACACGTCGCCGACTGGAACGATCCGCGGATGCCGACGATCAGCGGACTGCGCCGGCGCGGCTACACGCCGGAATCGATCCGCGATTTTTGCGCCCGCATCGGCGTCGCGAAGAAGGAAAACGTCATCGACGTCGCGCAACTCGAGCACAGCATCCGCGAGGATCTGAACAAGCGCGCGCCGCGCGTGATGGCCGTCCTGCGTCCGCTGAAAGTCGTCCTCACGAATTACCCGGAGAGGCAGGTCGAAGAGGTCGACGTCATCAACAATCCGGAAGATCCGAACGCCGGCACGCGCAAGGTCCCCTTCTCGCGCGTGCTCTACATCGAGCGCGACGACTTCATGGAAGAGCCGCCGAAGAAATTCTTCCGGTTGTCGCCCGGCAAGGAAGTCCGGCTCCGGTGCGCGTATTTCATCACCTGTACCGACGTGCTGAAAGACGCGGCGGGACACATCGTCGAGCTGAGGTGCACGTACGATCCCGCGACGCGCGGCGGGGATTCACCGGACGGCCGCAAGGTCAAGGCGACGCTGCACTGGGTGTCCGCCGCGCACGCGGTTCCGGTGGAAGTCCGCCTCTACGACCGGTTGTTCTCGGTCGAGGATCCGGAGAACGCGCCGGACGGGAAGTCGTTCCTCGATCACATGAATCCGAAATCGCTCGAGGTCCTGCGCGCGTGTCAAGCGGAACCCAGTCTCGCGGGCGCCGCGATCGCGGCGCGGTTCCAGTTCGAGCGCCTCGGCTACTTCTGCGTCGATCCCGACTCGCGTCCCGGCGCGCTCGTCTTCAACCGGACCGTTTCACTCCGGGACACCTGGGCCAGAATCGCGCAGCAGCAGCGGTAGCCCGTGGTGTCCTTGCCGATAGCGCTCTACGCAACCAGCAAAATGCTGAATGAGCCGCATGCTATGATGAATTCGCGGGAGGCGTGTGTGCCCGAAAAGAAGACGAAGATCCAACTACCAGGCATTGATGGCGTAGTTGACGCAGTTGAGGTACCAGTCACCGAGGCGACAGAACGTTGGACAGAGATTCACCTCAGCGATGGAACAGTGATTCGAACAAAACCCGTTATCCTGTCGGTCATGCGCATAGAGAACCATCGCATAGAGAACCATTACGATCCGGAAGGCAACCCGATGTACCAGGTGAAGGCCAATCAGATCATGACCGCGGACGCGCCCGATCGCCTGCGTAAAGGCGCACCTGGTTCGTCCAAGACTCACTGAGGTTTATGCGCCCAACGATTTCGCTAACGTCGAAGACACCATCAATTGTCATTATTCAAGGAGTGTACGAGAAGTTCTGTGTACCCTCAGCGCCCACGACGACAGTAACGTGGAGTGTTCGGGAGCCAATAGTCCGCGTTTGGGCAACCAAACAGTACACGGCGCTTGCTACGGTGCCACCCGCCGAGGACTGGCTGAAGTTCCAACGGCTCGTTCTTGAGTGGCGTGAACAGCGCGGTGCTATGTCTTCGATCACCGAAGCCATTTTGTGCCCGGCTTATCAGAGCATCATCGGTCTGGGAGAGCAGGCCGTTTCGTTCATCATCGCTCAGCTCCAATCCGAGGGAGACGAGCCGGACCAATGGTTTTGGGCGCTGAAGGCGATTACGGGCACCGACCCGGTTACCGACCAAGATCGCGGAAACTACACCGCCATGGCGAGATCTTGGCTCGAATGGGCCAAGAACGAAGGCTATGCCGGGTAGCTGGTCGCAACACGAACTGCCCAATCTCACTGATACGAACCACCAGATTACAAGCCCGTCCACGACGCCCGTCCACGACGCGGTACAACTGCCTTGCGTGGGCCGCTGGAGAGAACTTTCGCAACTGGTGGCCCGACCCGATGGGAATCGGTTATTGGCCACCGACCGTACGCCGAACGGTCACGACTGAAGCTTTCTTGCGCGCTTACGGAACGCTTGGCTTCACGTTGTGTTTCGACGGCACACTTGAACCCGGACTCGAGAAGATAGCGTTGTACGGGAAGGGTCCCGCAGGAACGGAGACACCAACCCACGCAGCGCTACAACTCGAAACCGGCGAATGGACCAGCAAGCTCGGGTCATTTGAGGACATCAACCACACGACTACGGCCGCAGTAGTTGGTCCCGTCTACGGCGATGTGATTTGTTACTTAGCGCGGCCCCGTCGTCGTCACGCAGCCCCGGCCTAACGTTTCCCGTCGCGCCGCTCCCAAGCTGCGTTGGGAGCGATCGAAGCGCACTTTCCGCCTTCGCGCGGCTTCGGCGTGACCGCGAACCATTGACACCACGTCGAGCGCGCCATAGATTCGTGCCACACCGGAGGTGTGCATGTCTGGCCCGAAGCGACTCGCATCGGTTTTGAGCGTCATCGCGTTACTCGTCACGGCCGCGGTTTGCGAGGCCCAGACGTTTCGCGGAGGGATTTCCGGCCGAATCGTCGACTCGACCGGCGCGGTGCTGCCAGGCGTGGCGGTGACGGCGACGAACAACGCGACCGGCGTCGCGCGGACGACGACCACCTCCGCCACCGGCGATTTCTCGCTCCCTGATCTGGCGCTGGGCACCTACACGGTGGAAGTCAGTTTGCAGGGCTTTCAGACGCAGCACACCACCGTGGAAGTGACCGTCTCACAGATCTCGACCCTCGACGTGAAGATGGGGCTGTCGACGGTCGCGGAGACCGTGACCGTGTCCGCGACGGCAATCACGCTCGACACGAAGTCCACGGCGCTCGCCAACGTCATCCAGCCCAAGCAGGTGCAGGATCTGCCGCTCAACGGCCGCGATTTCACGCGCATGCTGCAGCTGGCGCCGGGCGTCGCCGGCACGTCGGTGAACGGCGTGCGCGGGCGCGGCAACAACTATCAGATTGACGGCGCCGACAACAACGACGCGTTCCAGAACATCGCGGCGGTCAACCAAGGCGGCGTCTCTGGCATCGCCGGCACGCTGCTGCCGATCGAGGCCATCGATCAATTCTCGGTGCAATCGGGCGGCGAGGCGGAGATGGGGCGCAACGCCGGTTCGACGGTCAACCTCGTGATCAAGTCCGGCACGAACGCCGTCCACGGAAGCACGTACTACTTCAATCGCCACGAGGCGCTGTCGGCAAACTCGCCGATCGTGGCGCCCGGCACCGACAAGCGGCCGATTCGCAACAACCAGTACGGCTTCTCGCTCGGCGGGCCGATCGTCCACAACAAGACGTTCTACTTCTCGACCTTCGAGGCGCAGAAGCTGACGGCGGGCAACACGACGGCGACGACGGCGCCGTCGGCGGCGTGGGTGACGAGCGCCACGCAGCTGCTCAATCAGTTCAACGTGCCCGTCAACCCCGCGTCGGTCAACCTGCTGGGGCTCTGGCCCGCGGACAGCCGGACGGGGACGGCCACGGCGCAGAATTTCGTCGGCACCGATCCCAACACCTACAGCAGCTACAACGGGATCGCGAAGGTCGATCATCAGTTCAACTCGATCTACAGCGTGTCGGCCCGCTACTTCGGCGGCGGGGGCGATCAAGTGGCGCAGACCAACTCGCCGTACCTCGCGTACTACCAGGCCGTGCCGAGCCGCATGCACAACGTGTCGGTGGTGACGACCGGCGTCTTCACGTCGCATCTCGTGAACCAGCTCGTCGTCGGCTACAACTACTTCCTGCAGACGTTCAACTCCGCCGATCATTCGGCCGATCCGATCGCGATGGGCCTCAACACGGCCGTGACCGATCCCGACTTGAGCGGCCCGCCCAACATCACGATCAGCGGCTTCGCGGCGGTGGGCGGCACGCAGCCGCTCGGCCGCGTGGACAAGACGATCCAGTTCACCGATTCGCTGACGTACGCGACCGGCGCGCACCAGATCAAAGTCGGCGGCGAAGCCCGCGTCGCGAAGCTGTTCATCTTCTACGACAGCAACAAGCGCGGTACGTTCACGTTCGACGGCACGGTCGGCCCGTGGACATCGCTGCCGGCCGCGACGGCGAGTTCGTCGCTCAAGGCGATGGCCGATTTCATGGCGGGCCGCGTCGCGACGGCGAGCATCGTCCGCGGCAACACGCATCATGACTACTTCCAGAACTCCTTCGACATCTACGCGCAGGATGTCTGGACGGTCGCGCCGAAGCTGACGCTCAATTTCGGCCTGCGCTACACGTACCCCGGCGTGCTGGGCGCCAGCGACGGCCCGCTCACGACCTTCATCCCGGATCAAGGGATGGTCTCGACCGAATCGCTGTATCCGGCCGACAAGACGGACCTGTCGCCGCGCGGCGGGTTCACGTTCACGCCGCGCGAGGATCGCAAGACGGTGATTCGCGGCAGCTATGGGCTCTTCTACGACATGTTCGCCGTGAATTTCTTCACCGCGAACACGGGCTTCGCCAACGGCGGCGCGCTCGGCGTCGGCAACAATCCCGGGGGCACGTCGCCCGTGTATTCCATCACGCAGACGAAGTTCAACATCGTCAACAACGTCCCGGTGTTCGGCACCACGCCGTCGCCGCCCTTCGGCGCGTTCGCCGTGAGCCAGGATCTGAAGCTGCCCTACGTGATCAATTTCAACGTCAACGTGCAGCAGCAGCTCGCCCCCACGATGATCGCGCAAATCGGCTACGTCGGGACGCGCGGCCATCGTCTCGCGCTGATGCGCGACATCAACGCGCCGGCGCCGCGCGCGGGCGGCGTGTCGCAGGCGGCGCGGCCCTACAACGCGATCTACCCCACGCTGGCCGCGATCAACGAGCTCGATTCGATCGGCAGCTCCGAGTACAACTCGCTCCAGATGTCGCTCATCCAGAGCTCGTGGCACGGCATGTCCGGCCGGCTCAACTACACACTGAGCCGCGCGATGGACAACGGGTCGGAGGCGCGCAACACGCTGCCGATGAATTCGTCCGACATCGACGCGGACTGGGGCAACGCCTCGTTCGACATCCGTCACGTGATCAGCGCGGGCTTCACGTACTCGCTGCCGGCGCTGGGATCGGGCCGGCTGGGCGACGGCTGGCAGTTCAACGTCATCTCGACGATTCAAAGCGGCTCGCCGTTCAACATCACGACCGGCACGGACGCGAGCGGCACCGGTGATCGGCAGGACCGTCCGAATCTCATCGGCGATCCGTTCAGCGGGATCGTGCAGCCGGCGCGCAGCACGTCCGTCCAGTTCTTCAACCCCGCCGCGTTCGTGGCGCCGACGCCCGGCACGTTCGGCAATCTGGCCAGAAACGCGTACTACGGCCCGTGGTTCAAGACCGTGGACGTCTCCGTCTTCAAGACGACGACGCTGGACCGGGGGATGTCGCTGCAACTGCGTTGCGAGATCTTCAACCTGTTCAACATCACCAACTGGGCGAATCCGGGCAGCACGCTGTCGAGCTCGACGACCATCGGATTGCTCACCAACACGCGCAACGGCAACAGCGCGCCCGGCATCGGATCGGGCGAGCCGTTCAACGTGCAGCTCGCGGCAAAGTTACTCTTCTGACATGTGGGCCGGGTCCTTGGACCCGGCTCTCCGGCGGGTCCGAAAGGACCCGCCCTACGTACCGCCGGCACGCGCAATGGCGTAGACTCCTCCGCGTGCCGGCACGCCTTGCCATCGCTGGTCTGCTCGTTTCGGGCGTCCTGCTCGCCGGTGTTCGACGTCCGGCGGCGCAGGCGCCCGCGGACTCCGGCCGCTGGTACAAGGGCAACACCCACACGCACACGCTCAACAGCGACGGCGACAGCACGCCCGACGACGTCGTCAAGTGGTACCGGGAGCACGGCTACCAGTTTCTCGTCCTCACCGATCACAACTTCCTCACCAGCGTCGACGGCTTGAACGCACTGCACGGCGCGGACGGGCAGTTCCTTGTCATCAAGGGCGAAGAGGTGAGCGATCGGTTCGACAAGAAACCGATCCACATCAATGGCCTCGACCCGTCCGAGAAGATCGAGCCGCAAGGCGGAGCGAGCGTCCTCGACGTCGTCCAGCGGAGCGTCAATGCCATCCGCAAGGCGAACGGCGTACCGCACATCAACCATCCGAATTTTGAGTGGGCGATCACGGCCGACGAGCTGAAGCAGGTCGAGAACACGAAGCTCTTCGAGGTCTACAACGGGCATCCCGCCGTGAACAACCTTGGTGGCGGCGGCGTGCCCGGCATGGACGAGGTGTGGGATCGCGTGTTGTCGAGCGGCAAGCTGATGTACGGGATCGCCGACGATGACGCGCACGTGTTCAAGCAGCCGGGGAATCCGGGCGAGGCGATTCCCGGCCGCGGCTGGGTGTACGTGCATGCCGATCGGTTGTCACCGCGCGCCATCGTTGACGCCCTCGAGCACGGCGACTTCTACGCCTCGACCGGCGTCGAGCTGAACGACTATCAGGTCACGCCCAAGGCGATCACGATCGACATCAAGCTGGGAACCGTCAGCAAGTACCGCGTGCAGTTCATCGGCCGGAACGGACAAGTCCTGAGCGAAGCGACGTCCACTCCGGCGGTCTATCAGTTCAAAGGGAACGAGCTCTACGTCCGCGCGAAGGTGTACGAGTCGAACGGCCGTCTCGCGTGGACCCAGCCGGTCTGGCGGGGCCGATAGTCCGAACGTCGCGCGAGGCTTTCATCCCTCGACAGGCTCGGGATGCCCTGAGCGGCGTCGAAAGGCAGCCGAGCGATCAGCCGACGAGCGGATTGATCGTCTTGAGGCCGGCGAACCGGCTGAAATCCCTGTCAGCCGTCCACAACTCGTTCACGCCGTGATGCGCGCAGAGCGCCGCGATTCGCGCGTCGTGCACCCCACCACCCGCAGCCTTGGACCGCTCGAGCATTCCGCGGAGCGCCGTCCAGTAGCCGTCCGATTCTGTCAACGTCACGACACTTGGCGATTCCAGCCACGCATCGACTTGATCAAGCGCGAGGGGCAGAGGCGTGGGCGGCCGATAGATCCGAGGGTGCGTCACGATAGCGAGGAACTCATGCAGGCACGCCGCGGGAATGGCCCAATGAGCCGTGCCTTCGGCCAATTCGGCCATGCGTGCGGAGGCCCGCTCGTGCCATGGCGAATCCTTGCGGTGCGCGTACACCAGTACGTTCGTGTCGACAGCGATCATCGGCCGCCGCGTCCCTCGTACGCGCGATCGCGAATGGCGTTCCAGTCATCGTGCGACAGGCCGGGCGCCAACCCCTTGCCGCCGAACGTGACGCGGCGCAGCTTGAAGCCGCCGCGGCGCGCCCGTTTGTCGACGACTTTTCTCAGACCCTCCTCGATAAGGGCCCGGACGGTCGTCCCTTCCTTCACGGCGACCCGGCGGGCCGCGGTGAGGAGCGTGTCGGTAATTTCAACTGTTGTCTTCATACACAAATATGGGTTACGTTACCCATCATGATATCACGAACGTGTCAGTTCTCGATGAAGTTGACCGCCTCTCTGCCTTCGGGCCGATCGCAAGCGGCGTTGACGCGCCAGCGATCGACCACGTTCGGATTCACCTGTAGGGCGGCGACGCAGCCGTCGTCACCTGTGCCGATTCGTTGACGGAGCGTCCAATGCAGACACGCGTCATCGCCCTCACTCTTGCCGCCTGTGTTTCGGCGTCCGCCGCGTTCGCGCAGCAGGTTGTCCGCTACGAGCCGGCTGAAAAAGATCTCAAGTACGTCTACGCGACGGTGCGGCCGGTCGCGACGCTCCGGCCGGGCGACACGCTCGAGACGAAGACCGTCGACGCGTTCGGCAAGCGCAAGAAGATCGCGTGGCCGCGCTTCGAGAACGAATCGTCTTTGATGGCGGTGGGCGCGTACCGCCCACTCGACGATGCGCTGCGGATTGCGTTCACGGAGCTGGTTCCGCGGAAGTAGGGCGGGTCCTTTTGGACCCGCCGATCGTGCCGGGTCCGAAAGGACCCGGCCTACAAGCCAGCGCTGGCGGGTCCAAAAAGGACCCGCCCTACACATCTACGAAGCCCGCTTCAGCGCTCGAATCGAAGCTGCAACCTGAAGTGGCGATCTTCGGAATTGTAGAAGGTGCCGAAGCGCGCCGAGCTCGTGT
>JACPZV010000088.1 GCA_016195295.1 Acidobacteriota bacterium | reverse complement strand
GGCGGAGAGCGATTAGCGTGAGGAATGTATAAAGCCGGAGGCTGGACTACCGCGGCGCGGCGAGCAGCATGAAGCACACCGGCCTTCTGCTCAGTTCAGTCGTTGGGCACCGGGCGACTGACACGGAACGACGTGTCTACTCGGAACCTTTTCTTGGTGTCACCGTGATGGGCTGGCGAAACGCGAATACCATGTACGCGAGCCTCGCGACGGACGTTCCATGCACGCGTGCTGGGCGGAATGTCCACCGGCGCGCCGCGTCCCGCGCAGGCTCGTCGAGCGGTGGCGCCGAGCGAATCACCTTCGCGTCGGCAACCCCACCGTCCGCGTCAATTCGCACTTCGACCAGCACGATCCCGTTCTCGCGCGCCAGAGGCGGGTACAACGGCATCACCGTCGCCAGGGGAAATGGCGTCTCATTCGACGGTGATGCCACATCTTTGGGGGGCTCGCCAAACGTGGGTGTATTGATTGTCGGTGGCCGGAATATGCCGACGACCAGCACCTTCGACTCCACCGGCCTCCGCGGCCTCGGGTCGACCGGCTTGCCAGGCTCGGGCTCCATCTCCTCTTCGGCCGGCCGGAACTGCCAGCCGCGTACGGTATTGCTCATGGCATCGGTGAACGGTGGCGTCGCCCGCAGCGTTCTGACCGCGCTTACGACACCGTTGCTGCTGACGGTGAGTTCCAAGAACACCTCACCCCCGCCAATGGCCAGAATCGGGATCGGCGGCAGCGCTCCATCACGATACTGTGCAGGCACGAATCCGCCCTGCGCCGCCAGCGCGACGAGTGCGCCGTACACGATAATCGGCCACGCGCATTTCGCCACCGGCATATTGGCCTCACATCTTCAGAATAAGCCATGGCGACGACTTCTTCGCAGCATCGCCGATGAAGTGCCGTCGCGGTCGGACGCCGAGCATCTCACCTTCACGACATGATCCCCGTCGACAAACGCATCAAACCGTGTGCCCTCATGCGCCCAACGTACAAGCGCCCGTGGCGTCGTCGCTACGACGACTCCGGGGCCGAGAACGTGGCCTGGCTTCACGGGAGACGTTCGCAGCTTCCTGAGGCGCGAGCGGGCCCGCACACCAGGCCGCGATGAGCACCGCGACGGGTGGCCCATGCCACGCGACGATCGCCCTCACCTCCGCTGACCTCCGTAAAGCATCGCCCGAACGATGCAGGCTTCAGGGTGACCCGAGGGGCCATTTCGGCGTTGTCGGCGGGAGTTTCGACGACCTCGGTCGGCGCACGCGATTCGGAGTCGCCGGAGATCCCAAACCCGGTTCACGCGCGAACTCCTCTGTACTATGACACCAGGTTTGACGTTTTGGTTCGCTCCACTCTTCAGGATCTCGGGGCCGCTCGCAGTGATAAATTCTTTCAGTGATGCTAAGGACATCCCGCGAGCGCGTCACGGTCGCGAGGGGAGGCGTGCGGGCATGTGGTCCGATGTCGTCATTGGTCGGCTCGTCTCACTCGTCCTGATCTGCGTATGTGGTCTGGTGTTTGTGGGGATCGTCAAGCTGATAAACTACTTGGATCGGCGCGACAAGTAGAGCGGCCTTGGTGGAGCGCAACGGTGGAGGTCGACGAAATAACCATCCCGTCGCCGGACTTCCCTGGTGGCCAGACGTTCGGGCCGGTCACGGTCGAAGGCATGTGGGAAGGGCCGATCGACCTGAACGACGAGCTGCCGGTCACCTTCGCACCGCAACGATGCCGGCTCTTCGGCATCGGCTGGTATTCTCACATCTGCCGTACACGCGGCGTGTTCAATGTGACGGCAGACCGCATCACACTCCGGCCGACGGCGCCCGTCGCGAGCGCGCGCGCCGCCTGGTGGAGACGGCTTGGTTACTGGCTGCTCACGCGCCGGCTTACGTTACCATCGTGGCCACACGGACCAAGTCTGTGGTGAACCACTGCATCGTCTTGTCCGCTTGGGCACCGCCATCCGCCGCTTGCTCTACGGACCGGCCCGGACCGACCCGATGACCACTCGTCCCCGCGTCGAAATCGAATACTGCACCCAATGCCGCTGGCTTCTTCGAGCAGCCTGGACCGCGCAGGAGCTCTTGACGACGTTCGAGGCCGACATCGGCGGCGTCATGCTCGTGCCCGGCTCGGGCGGCATCTTCGAGGTGCGGGTCGATGGAGCGACGATCTGGTCGCGCAAGGAACGGGAGCGCTTCCCGGAACTGAAGGAGCTGAAGCAGCTCGTGCGAGACCGCGTTGCGCCTGACAAGGCGCTGGGACATTCGGACCGAGAGCGGCCTGAAACCGACCGCTCATGAGCACGGTCGGCGAGTGAGACTGCACGACGAAGTAATATGATCATGAACGATGATCAAAACACGCTTTGTCGAGGTCGGGGCGTGGAGGACGTTGGAAGCATTCTGGGGTAGAAAGGCAAGAGCCGTGTTTCGACGGCCAGCGAGGGCCCAAATCAAGGTTCGGTACGGGAACGGGTGGCGGCTCGGCACGGACAGCCAAGAGCAAACGCTGGATGGCCTGCACGCGAAGGAATTGCAGGTGGGATCAGCGTCGCTCCTGTACGCACGCATACAAATGATGGTTCCGCGAAGTACTGAGGTGACGTACGAGTGCTATCCGGGATCTCCGGATGCCTGCGTCGCGTAGCAGTCGCGGTCGGACACGCGAAGCAAAAAACAGTCGAACGCAGAGTGATGATGGCCGCTCGCTGGCCGCGTTGCACGCGGGGATGTCGAGCGGGCTGGCGCCGATCGCATTAAGGCCGCGCATCGCGCTGAGCTGGTGCTTACGGTGTTGGACCAAGCCTCGGCGGACAGCGCGCTGTGGCCACACCGCGCTCACGATACGACGCCCAGTTGCTGCATGAGAGTCGTCATATCGAAGTAGTGGCGCATCGCTTGGGCCTTGTCGTTCGCCACCTCGATGACTTGACACGCGCGAATCTCAATCTTCTTCCCCGTCGCGGCAATTTCGCCATCGGGCGTCTGGAGTGGACCCGTATGCGTGCCGCGCCACGTCACTTCAAGCACCACGGTGTTGCCGCTGACAACTGAGGAGTGAAAGGTGGCCTTGGAGTCCGGGATCGCCGTAGCCCATCCCCGCCACGTGGTGAGGACGTCGTTGATCCCTTGCGCCTTTCGCTGGGTGCCAACCTCATCGTACAGGAACCCTGGCGCGACGGCCGCCTTGACTGCATCCCAGTCCTTCTCGTTGTAGGCAATGATGGGCGCTTTTGCGGTGTCGATCACTGACGGCGACATTGACATGCCTCCTTTTCGCGAATGTCTTTTCCGAACGGGTGAATGTTGACACGGGCCGATCCCCGTCACGTCTCGGCCGAGGTTCGCCTTCTATTGCGCGCCCAAAACTTGCGCGGCTTTCTTGATATCGCGCGCCGCGACCCAGCACAGCGCACCGTACCGGCCGTCCTCACAGATCGCGTCGATGGCGGTGACGTTGATCTTCGCGTCAGCCAGT
Organism: Acidobacteriota bacterium; assembly: GCA_016195295.1. Lineage (GTDB taxonomy): Bacteria > Acidobacteriota > Vicinamibacteria > Vicinamibacterales > CAVVIG01 > SRVP-36. The sequence goes on along the minus strand of JACPZV010000088.1, from coordinate 1,658 downwards.
GTGCCAACGACATCCGCGATCGCGCCGACGCGATCGTCGCCCTGAATCAAGAACCCCCGCTTCGGGCCGACCACTTTCCACTTGTTCGCCTTGGCTACACTCTTGAACGCCGCCGCGTCAGCCGGGATGAAATCCATTTGCGCGCGCCGGCCTTCCGGGAATCCCGAGAACGCGAGCAGATTCACGCCGGCGTCCTTCAACGCGCGCAGGGCTTTCGCGGCTTCACCGGCCCTGTGCGGCACCTGCACGTAAAAGTAGTCGACCTGACGAACCGTGTCTGCCATGGCGTGCCTCCTGGTGCCTGTCAACGTCTCACGATACTACCGCGGTCCCGCTCAGCGTACTCGATGCTCGTCGACCGCTAGCGCTCGCAGTACGACCTCGCGCCTCTCGCACTTAGAAAATTGACCACCTACAGCGCCAATCGGATAGGTCCTAGTCGAAAACCCACGAACCGATGGTGGCACTGGTCGCAAGAGTAGCGGTGCCGGCGCTCCTTGGAGACGGATCGGCTCCGGCATCGAGGGCAACGACGAACGAACGACACGGAGACTGGACGCAGATGCACCGGTGAACTCCGAAAGGACAGCGACACCAGTGAGCGCGGCGTCAGCCAGTGGGCTCGCCGGTTTCGGCTGCGGTGCTGCCGCACACCTGGGCAAGGACCGCTGCTGCCTCCGGTGACAGATCGACGAATGTGAACGCGAGGAGATACTGGTTCTGCACCACCGCGCCGTCGGGAAGCGAGACGTTCGCCCGCTCGCAGCGCTCTACACGCCCAGCCACTCGCACCGGTGCCGCCGCGGGCAATTCGAGGACGAGCGGCCACTCACTGCCCACACGCAATTCGTAGCTCGCCCCGATGAGCACGCCGGTCCGGCTTACGTCCACCAAGTCAGCGATCGTGTTCGCGAGTTGCACGCGCGCGCCGAGCAGCGCAACACGACGCGGGCGCGGGCGGTACACCATCGACCACTCTCCTGCCGCGGGCCGCCAGAATCTTCACGCTCCCGCCTGTCGGCGCACGAATCGCCCGTCCGACGTGCGGTGAAGGACCCCGGCGTCCACCAAGGCCGTGAGCACGGCAGAGCATGTCGGCCCGTCGAGATCCCAGAGTCGCTGCGCCTGCGGAGGTGTGAGGCGCAGGCCTGGCTGCTCTTCGTAATCGCGCGTGATCCGCTGGAAGAGAACTTGTGAGAGGGAGAGCCCCGAAGTCATCGTGCACCTCCGGTGGCAAAGGAGGATCGTACTCTAGCGCCAAGAAGAAAGCGGCGTCAAAGGGTGCGCCGAACAGCCTGCGGCGAGCACCGAGGACGACGGTTGGGAGTCGCAGGACGCCGAACGAACAGAGCCGGCGCCACGCGCAAACAGCACGTCACACAGAATCTGCGCGAGTGGATAGACTGTTATCTGGCGTGAGCGGGTGCGCGCTGGCGAGCGATCGACGATTGAGCGGTCGTCACGAGCCGCGTTCGCGCCTGGAAGACTTGTCGGCCCGCGGTCGCTTGGATGATCATGATCCGTGCGATGTCGATTGCGGAGAACGGGACGACGATCGCAACGGCTGGCCCAGTACCCCGCAGGAGCGACCGATGACCGGCACCATTACGCGCGTCGTGGCGGATCGCGGGTTCGGCTTCATCAAGGGCGACAACGGC
>JACPZV010000277.1 GCA_016195295.1 Acidobacteriota bacterium | reverse complement strand
GTCGCGCATCGGGATGGCGCCGTCGACGAACACGAGCACGTCGAACTTCGCGTTCAGATTCCCGGCGTCGAGCGTCTGCGGATACACGACCTCGAACGGGAATTCGAACTGCTCGAAGAGCCAGCGCGTCCACCCCGACGGCATCGAGCCGCCGTACTGATCCCACAACCCGATGCGCACCGAGCGCAGCTTCATCGCGTCGCCGGCGGGACGCGACGCGATGGCATCGGCGCTCACGCCCTTGTCGGTCGCCAGCTTCTGGAGGATCGGCATCGTCGACGCCTTCGCGGGCACGTAGATGGTCCCCGCCGCGTACTGTTTGCCGTTCGCGCTGAACGGCGACTTCAGCCAGTAGACATCTTCGTTCGCTTTCAGCAGCCGGTTGACGGCGACGAACGAATCGTTCACCTGATGACTCACGAGGTAGCCGCCGCCGTTGGGCGCCGGCGCGACCTTCCCTGTCGGAACCGGCGCGAGATCCGCAATCTTCTCGAATGGACCATCGAACCCGTCGAGGATGCGATCGAACTTGATGCCCATCGAGTAGGAAATGTTGTAGCCCGTCACGTCATAGGGCGGACGCGGAGGGCCGCCCGGGTACGGAATGTCGTCCGGATGATCCTGCGGCTCGAACATGTCCATCAGGTGCGCGCGGAACGGCTGCGCGGCTTTCACGACGTACGATCCGGCCGGGTAGGACTTGCCGGCGACTGTGAACGGCGTGGTCGCCCGGTGCACGACGATGCCGGCCTTGATGAGGGTGTTGACGAATTTCGTGGCGGTGAGAAAGTCCGGCTGATCCGACGGCAGGATGAAGCCGCGCGGATCGCGCAGTTTCGGATCGTGGAGCACGTTGTTGTACACGGCGATCGGCGCGCCGCCGCGGCCACCGCCGCCACCGCGGCCGCCAAGGGCCGCGCGCGGCCCGAGGTTCTCGGCGCCGCGCGACGCGCCCGCCTGCTCGGCCTCGATCGCCGCCCGCGCCGCGTCAATCCGTTTCGGATGGATGGTCCAGGTGTCGCGGTTGCCCTTGTCAATCGCGTTCTTCGCCATCCTGTACATGTTGTAGAGGAAATCCTCGTGCCGCTTCGAGGCGATGTCGAGGATCGCGTAGTTGTTCGTGATCGAGTACTCGATCGCCTCCCGGAAGTAGAACGTCCGCGGCGCGATCGGGTTCGGCACGTCCGCGCGCGGCAGCTGCATGTCGAGCACGAAGGGGATCTCGACGGGCGTAGGATTGCCGATCGTTTCCGTCAGGATCCCAATCTGGTTGTGGAAGTACGACGTGGTCCGGATGCCACCGTTGAACCAGGTCGAGTAGGGCGCGCCCGTGCGCATCACCGCCCCCGGCTTCCCTTCGGCGGCGAGCCGCGTGTGAATCGCCGAGCCCACCGTGTCGATGCCGAGCGGGATCAGCGGATCGAAGTTGTAGTTGAAGGGATCGCGGAACGGCGGCGCGAACAGCACCGCGCCGGCCGGTCCGGTCTGATGGTGGTTGTACATGATGGCCGGGTACCACTCGCGGTACATCATCTTGTTCGCGTTGACGCTCTCCGACATGTTCATCATGTAGAAGTCGCGGTTGTCGTCGTGGCCGATGTACTTCTGGTACAGGCGCGGAATGCCGTTCGTGGACCGCCGCTTCTCGTCCGGCTCACGCATGTACCAGTTCGACACCAGCTCCATGCCGTCCGGGTTGACGAGCGTGCAGAGGATGATGACGTCGTTCAAAATGCGCAGCGTCTCCGGATCGGATTTCGTGTTCAGGCGATAGATCGTCTCGATCAGCTGCTGTGCCCCGAGCACTTCGGTCGCGTGCAGACCGCCGTCGATCCACACGACCGGCTTGCCGTCCCGCGCGAGCTGGCGCGCCTGCTCGTCGCTGAGGCCTTCGGCGAGCGCCAGCTTGCGGTTCGCTTCTTTGATGAGCGGCAGGCGTCGGTGGTTCTCCGGCGACGTGATGATGGCCGTCAGTTCGGGCCGGCCTTCTTCCGTTTTGCCGATCTCGGTGACGACCATGCGTTCGGATTGCGCGTCGAGCTTCTTGAGGTACTCGAGGTACTGCGTGTAGTTGACGAGGTAGTAGTCGTCGCCAATAGCGTGGCCGAACTGGTCCTTCGGCGGTGTGACTTTCGGCGCGGCCGGTTTGTTCTGCGCATGCGGCACCGCGAGACCGACCGCGAGAGCCAACGCCACCGACGCGACGAGCTTCTTGAACATAGAAACCTCTCAACTGAAATCAGATTTCGAAATCCACCGCGACGATGTGATCGCAGAGGCCGACGCCGAACTGCGCGACGGGAACGTGACGGGGATGTTTCTGGTAGGCGTCGAGCGCCGCGCGATTGCGGAACGTGATCGAGAGGCCCGTGTCGTAGGAGCGCGGCGAACGGACGACATCCGAGCCAACCTTCAGCTCGTCGATTCCGTCTATATCTTTCAGCGCGGCCAGCCGCTGGCGATGGTCGGCGCGCATCGAGGCGTCGACATCCGCCTTGTACTTGAACGACACGAGATGGAGAATCCTCACAGTTCCTCTCCCTCTATCTCGTCGTCGGCGACGTCGACGACCACGCTCTGGACGTCGACGCGGAACCACTCGCGAAACGTTTTGAGATCGCGCGCGGCGGGCCAGGTGGACTCGTCGTCGGTCCAGGCCGAGAGCTGAAATTCGAACAACCAGTCCGCGTTGTCTTCCACCCACTCCTGGAGGTCCTCCTCGATCTCGACCTCCGGGAGGAGAAACGCCGAGCCGTACGTTTTCGCGTGCGCGACGGTAATCGCGCCCTTGTTCGCGTCGCGGTCGGTCCGGAGCGTCCACTCGGTGTACGGCTGGGCGCCCGTGATGGTGACCGCCGTGCGGTTGATGACGCGCATGGGGGCAGATTGTATCCGGAAACTTCAGACGAGACGGACGCGCGGCGCTTCCGCCGCCGTCCGGCGAGCGGCGGAGACGAGACCGCGCGCCAGCGTGTGCGCGGCGTGCGTGGCCTGGGCCGGCGCTTGCGACGTGTAGCACACGCGCAGCTGGTGAGCGCCGCCCTGATCGACGTAGAACGGCTCGCCCGTCACGACGACGACGCGATCGCGCAGCGCGTGCTCGTGGACTTCACGCGCGTGCACGTGCATGCCGAGCTGACACCAGAGATACATGCCGCCGTCCGGCACCGTGAAGCGCAGCGCGCCCGCCGGCACATGTTGCCTGAGCGCGTGGACCATCGCATCGCGCCGCCGCCGGTGTTCCGCCTTCAGCGTCGCGAGGTGCCGATCGAACACGCCGTCCTCGACGAGCTCGCAGACCACGAGCTGCGCGAGGTTCTGTGTGTGGGGATCGACCTGCTGCTTGATGAGCGCGAGCTGCTCGACAATCGGACCGACGGCGCTGATCCATCCGAGGCGCAGGCCGGGCGCCAGCATCTTCGAAAAGCTGTTGATGCGGATCACCACCTTGTGCGCCTCGTCGAGTTTGAAGAGCGAGGGTGGCGCCGCCGGTCCGGTGAGCCCGAGTTCGCGATACGTATCGTCCTCGACGATCGGCACGCGATAGCGCGCGGCCAAGTCGAGCAGCTCGCGACGCAGGCGGATCGGCAGCACGACCCCGGTCGGATTCTGATACGTGGGGTTCGTGTAGATCAGCTTCGGGCGATAGCGCAGCAGCAGCTCTTCGAGCTCGTCTATGTCGGCGCGGGTAATGTCCCACCCGACCAGACGCGCGCCCGCGGACCGGAACGTCTGAATGGCGCCGAGGTACCCGGGGCGATCCATCACCACCGCGTCGCCCGGATCGATGAGGCACCGCGCCAACAGGTCGAGCCCTTGCTGCGCGCCGGCCAGGACGAGGATGTGCTCCGGATCGCCGCCGAAACGCGCGGCCAGGGCGGCCCGAAAACGCGGCAGCCCCTCGGTCGGGCCGTGGCGCCACGCGGTGTCCGCCTCGCGCGTGAGGACGCGGTCCGTGGCGCGCCGGAACGCGTCGGTCGGAAAGCAGTCGAGCGCGGGCACGCCCGCGGCCAGCGACATGACGTCGGGATCCGCGGCGGCGCGCACCAGATCGCGCACGGTCGTGTCGGTGGACTGCAGGGCGGTCGCCGCAATCTTCCCGCGCCACGCGAAGGGCGCGCTGCCGGCGTCCGGCTTGGCCGACACGTACGTGCCGCGTCCGACGTAGCCACGGACCAGCCCTCGCGCTTCCAGATCCCGATACGCGCTCACCACGGTCGCGCGGCTGACACGCAGCGCGTGCGCGAGCTCGCGCTCCGGCGGCAATCGCACGCCCGGCGTGACGTCGCCGCGCGCGATGCCGCCTTCGAGCAGATCGACCATCCGGCGGTACAGCGGCCGCGTGCGCGGCAGCGCGCGCGGGTCGGTCTTGAGCGCGCGAAACAAACCATTGGCGGATTGGTCTGTTTTGAGTTTCGTCTTTTTGGCCATGATGAGGCAGTGAGGCTGTTGGACGGCCTCAAAAACAACAGTCCAATTCTAGTTCAAGGTTCACGGAACCCTGAACCGTTGAACCTTGAACCCAGAGGATCTCTTATGGATGGTCTTGTGTATGTCGGTGGCGCCTTCCGCCCGGCGGCGGACGCGGCGATCAGCGTCTTCGACCACGGCTTGCTCTACGGCGACGGCGTGTTCGAGGGCATCCGCGCCTACAACGGACGCGTGTTCAAGCTCGAGCGCCACATCGAGCGGCTCTTCGACTCGGCCAAAGCGATCCGGCTCGAGATCCCGCACACGCCCGCGGAGATTTGCGACATCGTGATCGAGGCGTGCCGACAGAACGGTATCACCGACGGCTACCTGCGGCTGGTCGTGACCCGCGGCGCAGGTGATCTCGGGCTCGATCCGCGCAAGTGCCCGCGCGCCAACGTCATCGTCATCGCGCGACCGACGCTCTCGATCTACCGCTCGCCGCAGAGGCGCGGACGAGGCGCTGATGCTGGACGGACACGGCTATGTGTCCGAAGCCACCGTCGATAACTTCTTCATCGTCACCGACCACGCGCTGATGACGCCGCCGACCGCCACCAATCTCAAGGGCGTCACGCGCGAGACCCTGCTCGGCCTGGCCGCGACGCTCGGCATCCGAGTCGAGGAAAAGCCGTTCACGCTCTTCGACGTGTGGACCGCGCGCGAAGCGTTCATCTGCGGGACCGCCGCAGAAGTAGTGCCGGTGCTGTCGGTCGACGATCGCGTCATCGGCGCTGGAACGGTCGGACCCGTGACCGGACGCATCGTCGCGGCGTACGACGAGCTCGTCCGCTCGCAGGGACGCGCGATTCTCCCGGCGCCGCCAGCGCGCGAGGCGGTCGCGGGCTATCGCGTCTAGCCGTTGAAATACAGGAGAGGCATCTCTCCACCTATCACGATCACGAATCTGTCACACCGATCCCACACAATTGTGATCGAGTGTCAGGTCGACGCGTGTCCAACGTGTCGGCTGGATACCGTGCAGCCTCAGCAGTTTGTGCGGAGCTGTCACCGGAGGCGCGACTCAGGCACAAATCATGAAATGCCCGACCCGCCGGCCATTCTCGGTCGGACCTTCTGGGGGCTCACAGTGGTGGTCATTCGACGCAAGGCGGAATGGATCGGCGCACTCGGTTTGATCGCTGTCACCGTGCTGCCGCTGATTGGATGCGGATCCGATCGCATGCCTTCACCGGCGGCGCCATCGAGCGTGACGGCGCCGACCGCATCGTTGTCGTCGTCGGTGAAAGCGTCCGTGTCGATGGGTGACAACGGCGGGCTGTCGTTCGCGACGGCGTCGGACGGCACGCCGAGCGCGGTGACGGTTACCTCGCTGGTCGCGGGGACGTCCTGCCCGACGCTGCAGTTCAAGATCGACAGCTACGTCGTCCAGACGACGGCCGCCACGAAGTACGACGGCGGCACCTGCGCGAGCCTCAAGGCCGGCGCGAAGATCACGCTGTCCGGCTCGCGGGCCGACGATCATGAGGTGTTCGTCGCCACGCTCATCACATTTCACAGCGATGCGCCTCAAACAGTCGAGATCGAAGAGGTCGTATCTTCCGTGACCGGCGCGTGCCCGGCGCTGCGTTTTGTCGTCGGCAGCACGCCCGTGCAGGTCACGACGAGCACGCGGTACGAGAACGGGAGCTGCACCGACGTGAAGGCCGGCATCCGAGTGGAGGTCACCGGCACGAAACAAAGCGACGGCTCGGTCACGGCGTCGAAGGTCGTCGTCCCGCGAACCACCACCACCACGACTCACGACGAGACGGTCGAGGGTGAAGGCGTCGTCACCGGGCTCGTGAGCGGCACGTCGTGTCCGACGCTGAACTTCCTCATCGGTTCGTACACGGTCAAAGTGACGGCCGCGACCACGTTCTCGAGCGGCGCCTGCGGTGACATCAAGGTCGGCTCGAAAGTGAATCTCGCCGGCACGCGGCAGGCCGACGGCAGCATTCTCGTCACGCGCCTGGCGTTGAAGCCAACGACGCACGCGCCGGAACCCGTCGAAGGCGAAGCCACGGTGACCGGCGTGAAGGCCGGCACATCTTGTCCCGCGCTGGAGTTCACGCTCGCGGACCGCTACGTGATCAAGGTCAGCGCGTCGACGACGTACGAAGGCGGAGCGTGCGCCGACATCAAGGTCGGAACGAAGGTTCACGTGAGAGGCACGGTCGGCACCGACGGCAGCGTGACCGCGTCGAGCGTCAACATTCAGGGCGGTGAGACACATCACGAGGAACAGGCGGAGGGCGACGGCACCGTCATCGGCCTCGTGGCCGGCACGGCGTGTCCAACGCTGAAGTTCCAGATCCGCGACTACACGATCGCCGTGGACGCTTCGACGGAATACGTCGGCGGTGCCTGCACCGACATTCGATCGGGCGTGAAGGTGGGCGTGCGAGGCTCGGTGGTCGCCGATAAGAGCCTCACCGCGTCGCGCGTCACGTTCAAGCACTGACGAAAGTTGCTCGACACCGACGGGAGGCGTAGAGTCTTCCGTCGGAGTCGACGCATGGTCCCCAAGAATCGATTCGCATTCGCGCTCGCCGCGCTTCTCTTCGGCGCCACACTCGTCGCCCAGCCTCGCCTGACGCTCGACTACTCCGCGATTGCCAAGCGACTCGTTCAGCAACTGGCGTTGAAGCCGGGCGAGCGCGTGATGTCGCTGGCGCAGCCCGGCGTGTGGACGGCGCTGCTGCCCTTCATCCGGTACGAAGTGATGCGCGCCGGCGGCATCGATCTCGGGGTGGTCGAGATTCTCTCCGAGCCCGTCCCCGAGTCGTTCGACCCGGCCGTGCTGCAGAAAGGGGCGCGGGAGTCGCGCACGTACTACAAAGCGATGTTCCGCGACGTGGACGCGGCGATCATGATGCCGGGGGCCACGCCGGCGCATCCAGCTTACGCAGCCATGCAAGACTGGCTGAAAGACGATCTCGCCGAACACCGCGGCCGCCGCACGATCCATTTTCACTGGGTGGAGAACGGCAGCGCGTACATGCTGCCGGGCCAACCGCTCCCGGCGCGTCCCGCGATCGATGCGTTGTATCAGCGCGCCCTCCTGCAGACCGACTACGCCGCGCTCGCCGACGTCGAGCGGCGGTTCGCGGCCGCGCTCGCGACGGCGGACGCGCACGTCACGTCGCCGAGCGGCACCGATCTGCGCTTTCGCGCGGGCGCGCGCCCGGTGAATCTTCAGGACGGCGACGCGTCCGCGGCGCGGGCGGCGCGGGGAAATGTGCTGATCGATCACGAAATCGAATTGCCGGCAGGCGCCATCCGCGTCGCGCCCATCGAAGAGTCGGTCGACGGCGTGATCGCGTTTCCGGCTTCGCAGTGGGACGGCCAGTCCGTCGAAGGGCTGAAGCTGAGGTTCTCGCAAGGACGCGTCGTCGGCGTGACGGCGACGACGGGCCAAGCGGCCGCGGAGGCGGAGATCGCGAAGAACGGCGACGCGGGACGCAGCTTCCGTGAGTTCGCGCTGGGATTCAATCCGCTGCTCGCCGTTCCCGATCGCGCGCCGTGGATTCCGTACTACGGCTACGGATCGGGCGTCGTCCGGCTGTCACTCGGAGACAACAGCGAGCTGGGCGGCCGGGTGAGCGGCGGCTACGTTCGATGGAATTTCTTCACCGATCTCACGGTGACCGTCGGCAGCACCACTTGGGTGCGCGGCGGCAAGCTCGTCGTCTCGAGCCCTTAGCCTTTTCCCAGCCACCAGCCACCGGCCACTAGCCACCACCGTGATCGTTCTCCTCCTCGCCGAATGGGCGTCTGCCGCCATCGTGATGGCGCTGCTCTGGGTCTGGCAGCTCCGCCTTCGCAACGCGAGCGTCGTCGATGTGGGATGGACCGGCCTTATCGCGGCGTACGCGATAGCCGATGCGCGACTGGGCGCGGGCTTCGGTCCGCGACGCGCCGCGATCGCGTTCATGATGGGATCGTGGGGCTTGCGGCTGATGGTGTACCTGCTCTACGACCGCGTGTTCGGACGGCGCGAGGACGGACGGTACGCCGCGTTGCGTGCCGAGTGGGGCGAGCGGGCGCACGTCCGTTTCTTCTGGTTCTTTCAAGCGCACGCGCTGCTCGCCGTCGTGTTCTCACTCCCGGCGTTCCTCGCGTCAAAGAACGGCGATCCGGAGTTCTCGCTCGTGGAAATCGTCGCGGCCGGATTGTGGATCGTCGCGTTCTCCGGCGAGACGACGGCGGATCGCCAGCTCCTGCACTTCAAGTCGGAGCCGGCAAACGATCGACGAACGTGCCAGGCCGGGCTCTGGCGCTGCTCGCGGCACCCGAACTACTTCTTCGAATGGCTCATGTGGGTGGCGTACGCGCTGTTTGCGTTCGCGTCGCCGTGGGGCACGATTGCGCTGGTCTGTCCTGCGACCATGCTGGCCTTGCTATTCGGTGTGACCGGGATCCCGGCCAACGAGAGGCAAGCCATCGCGACGCGCGGCGACGAGTACCGCGCGTATCAGCTCACGACGAGCGCGTTCGTCCCCTGGTTTCGGAGGTAGCGCCGCGCGTCTTGGTGGGCGGGACACGCGTGCGCGACGAGCTTCCAGAACCTCGGGGAATGATCGAGACGCTTCAGGTGCATCAACTCGTGGATCAGAACGTAGTCGCGCACCCAGTCGGGCATGGTCACCAGCCGCCAGTTCAAGCAGATGTGACCACGCGATGAGCAGGACCCCCAGCGCCACCGCTGATTGCGGACGCTGACGCGCGCCGCCGTCAGGCCGTGCCGGGTCGCCAGTTCCAGGAGACGGGCCGGCAGCTCGCGCATCGCGCGCGCGCGCAGCTCGCCCTCCACGTGCGGCGAAAGCGGCGCGGGCCGTGGCCGAAGCCGATCCTGCTCCACTCGCCGCTGCTGCTTCTCAATCCACGCGCGTTCCTGTTCGGCGAACGCCCGCGCCTCGCGCTTCGAGCCCCACCGCGGCACGGTGACGCGCACGGTCCCGTCGTCGCGAACGCGGATCACATACCGTCGCGCCCGCGGGTGGCGAATGAAGGCGACCTCCGCCTCAAATGGCAGTACGGGCTGCATCTCCCTTGACCTGGACTTCGACGACGTCATCGTCGTGGAACGGCAGGCCGCCAGTGAGCTCGGTCGCCTGCAGCATGCGCGGCACGCGGTCGATCGGTTCGAGCGTCTTGATCTCTTCGCCGACGGCGGCCGCCTGCAGTTCCTTGAACTTGCGCGCCTTCACGAGGACGTTGCCTTCGAGCGATCCGACGGCCTTGTTGTAGGCCTCGAGACTGCTCTTCAGCTTGCCGCCCAGATCGTCGAAATGGCCGGCGAGCGCGCGCACGGCTTCGTACAGATTTCTGCCGAGCTCGCTGATGTGCCGCGCGTTTTCCTCCATCGCCTGCTGCTGCCAGCCGTACGCCACCGCGCGCAAAAGCGCAATCAGCGTCGTCGGGCTCGCGGGAATCACGCGCTTCTCGACGCCAAACTCGATCAGCGTTGGATCTTGTTCGAGCGCGGCGCTGAAAAACATCTCGCCCGGCAGGAACATGACGACGAAGTCGGGGCTGACCGGCACCTGCTCCGCGTAGCCTTTCGCGGCGAGCTGCGTGACGTGCGTCCGCACCTGCCGCGCGTGATCGGCGAGCAGCTTCTGGCGCGAGTCCTCGTCTGGCGCTTCGAGCGCGCGCAGGTACGCGTCGAGCGGCACCTTCGCGTCGATGACGACGTGCTTGCCGCCGGGCAAATTGACGACGACGTCGGGCCGGATGCGGCCTTCGTCGCCCTCGATCGTCTGCTGCTCGGTGAAGTGGCAATGCTCCACCATGCCCGCCAGCTCGACGACGCGCTTCAGTTGAAGCTCGCCCCAGCGGCCGCGGACGCCGGGGCGCTTGAGCGCGTCGGTGAGGCGGCGCGTTTCGTCGCGCAGTTTCTGTCCGGCGACGTCGAGCGACGCGATGGTGTGCAGGAGCTGGTTGCCCGACTCGGCCTGACGGCGTCCGCTGTCCTTGATCTCGCGGTCGACTTGTTCGAGGGTCTTCGCCATCGGCGCCAGCAGATCTTCGATGGCTTTCTTGCGCGCGTCGATGTCCGCGGTCGCCTCGCTGCGGGCCTGCTGCAGCTTCGTCTGCGCGAGCGACAAGAACTGCTCGTTGTTGTTCTTCAGCGCCTCGGCGCTGAGCGCTTGAAACGCGTCGCGGAATTTCGCGTCGGCGTCCTGGTAGGCCTTGAGGCGTTCGGCGTGAACGGCGTCGCGTTTTTCAAGCTCGGCGCGAAGGCGGGCGAGCGCGGGACGCGCCATCAGCCAGCCGACGAACGCACCGACCGCGAGGCCAACAACCAGTGCGGCGATCACGATTGCATCCACAGTCACCCTTCAGAAAAGCAACCGCGGAGATCGCAGAGATCACAGAGAAAGAAAAGGTACTGATCGTCTTCTGAGGTCTCTGCGCGCTCCGCGGTTGCTTTCTTCACAGTATCGCATGCGTGTCTATCGCGAGACCACGAACGGGAGCCACGCCTCGGGAAGCTGGAGCTCCGCCGCGTGAATCGCCGCCGCCGGAAGCCGACGCGCCGTGAGGCCCGCCGCGATCGAATGCAGGGCGTGACGCGCCGCGATCTGTGCCTGACGCCGCTGGTCCACGTACTGTCCGATCCCGTGGCTCGCGACGACTCGCGCCTCGGCGCGCTCGGCCTTCAGCGTCTCGAGACGCGCCGTGTTGATCGGCTCGAACGGCAGCTGCGACTGGAACCGCGCGTCCGACGCCGTGTCCAGTTGGCCGGCAGCCGCGATTGCGCGTTCGCGATCAAGCTCGGCGCGATAGCACTGGAAGCAGAGAGGGCGGAAGGGGCTGGTAGGGCTGGTGGGCCTGGTGGGTCGGGTAGGTTGAAGAGCCTCACGCTTCAAAGCCTCGCGGCAGGCCCGGCACATCGCCTTCGGGCGTTGCCCTTCGAGCTCGCCGCCGGGAAAGCTCACCCAATCCCCTCCAACCACTTGAGCCGGCGCCTGGGCGCAGTCGTGTCTCATGGAGATGAGTGTAAGAGATGGGCGTGACAGGGGAGGTCACTGGAAGAAGGAGTCGTGAGTCGACTATCCGCCTGCCATCGCCCCGACGACGAGGAACGGCTCGGCGCCGGCGGCGACCGACGCGGGCAGCGGTGCGTCTGGTGCTTCGTGGGACCAGTCCTCTTCGCAGGCGAAGAACCTCAGGTAGGGCCGGCGCTTCAGTGTGCCGTAATCT
>JACPZV010000296.1 GCA_016195295.1 Acidobacteriota bacterium | reverse complement strand
GAACACGCGCGTGGGGTCGTCGGGACCGGTCTCGCTCGTGTTGCCCGCCGGCACGGCCGCGTGCTTGTCCACCGGGAGCGACTCCCCTGTCAGCATCGACTGCTGGACGGCGAGATCGCGCGACTCAATCAGGCGCCCATCGGCTGGGACGAGATCGCCGGCCGACAGCCGGATGACGTCGCCGGGCACGACGACGCGGAGCGGCACCTCCTGCCAGGCGCCGTCGCGCTTCACCGTCGCCGTCGGCGTGACCGACGCGCGCAGGCGATCGGCGGCCTGGTGCGAGCGATACGTCTGCCAGAAGTTAATCGACGTGCCGACGAGCACAATCGTGACGATGATCGCGGCGTCGGTGCGCTGGTCGAGCGCGATCGAGATCGCGCTCGCGACGAGCAGGATGAGAACGAGCGGATTCGCGAACAGGTGCAGCAGCTGAACGACGACCGGGAGCCGGCGCACCGGCGCCGGCTCGTTCGGTCCGAACTGCGCCAGAAGGCGCGCGGCCTCGGCGGTCGTCAGTCCCTGTGATTCGTCGGGCAAGAGCGGCTCTAGACGATAGCACTACGCGCGCGCTTACTGTTTCCAGATGTCGGCTCGAGTCGTCAGCGCAACGCGTGGCGCAACGTCCGGAGATGTGCATGCCCGCCGAGGAGATCATATGGCAGACGGCGCGCCCGGCGGCGCGCCGATGTTTCAACCGCCGGACATCCCAATCATTCGACCGGCAGGGCAATCAGGTCGTGGGCTCGCACGACTTTGCCGGCCGCGATCTCGATCTGCGCCGTCACGATCACCTTGTGCGCGCCGGCGATTCGCGGAGTGCAGCCCCGCATTAATTGAGCGGTGCGAAGGCCGGCCAGGACGACGAATTCGAAGGCGCTGACGCCGGGTGGCCGATGAATCACGTGGTCCTCATGATCTCGGCCCTCCTTCGAGTCGGCCGTGTGTTGATGGTGTGGGGCCACCTACGCGACTTTGACGTTCTCGCCGCGTGGACCCTTTGGACCTTGCCCTCGATCGAAGGTGACGGCCTGTCCTTCACGCAGATCGTCGAAGCGAGTCTCGCTGCACGCGGAGTTGTGGAAGAAGTACTCGTTCCCGTCACTGGCCAGGATGAAACCGAACCCTTTGTCGCTCACCAGTCGTTTGATCGTGCCATTCATGGTCGCCACGTCGTCTCCTCCGTTTGTTGGTCTTCGATGTTTCTCGCACCCTCGAATGAGTGCCCCTCTCTTTCGTTGCCGACGAATTAAGTTCCCGCCGATCGATCGACGTCGCGAGCGACCGTCGCACCGGATGATGATTTCAGGTGTGAGTCGCGTGGCACGCGCGCTCGACACGGGACCAAAGTTGGGCCGGTCGGCGCGCACCCATCAGTGATTCATGGGAGGGGGCACTACTCGAACGCTGGCTGGCTCAAAGCTCTTGACGGAATCCACTATACACGATCGCGTGATCCCGCGTATTTGGCGCGAAAGGATTTTCACGAGGCGAACCTCCCGCTACTCGCGCAACCCGAAGACACACAACGAGAGGCCCGAGATCGCGGTGACGTACTGTCTGCCGTCGACTTCGTACGTGATGGGGCCGCTGACGATCTGCGCGCCAAGGCTCGCCTTCCACAAGAGCGATCCGGTTCGCGCATCGAGCGCCCGGAAGTAGCCTTCGCGTCCACCCGTGAAGAGAACATCCGACGCCGTCGTCAGAATGCCGCTGTCGGTGACGTCCGTCATCGGAAACTTCCACTTCAAGTCGCCCGTGGTCGCGTCCAGCGCGAGCACCGCGCCGGTCGCCACGGCTTCCGTCCAGTTGTTGATCGGTCCGCGGCGAACCCCAGGAATAGCCGGCGCGCCGGGCACCGGCACGAAGGATCGATTGACGCCGCCGCCGAAGTTGCGCCCCTCCTGATACTCGACGGGCGTGCCTCCGAAGATCGTCGCGTAGCCTTCCCACGCCGACACGTAGAAGAGCCCGGTGTGCGGGCTGAACGACGGCGAGTACCAATTCGTCCCGCCCTGATTGCCGGGCCAGGTGGGCATGCCCGACGGCTGCGGCGTCTGGTGAGGCCGCCCGCGCTCGTCGAACGTGTCCATCCAGTTCACTTTCACGAAGGGCTTGCCGACGAGAAACTTCCCCGTCTCGCGATCCAGGACGTAGAAGTTGCCGTTGCGATTCGCCCAGACCATCCCCTTCACGGGCTGGCCGCTCCACCTGATATCCGCGAGGACGGGCACCTGCACCGAGTCGTAGTCGTACCGATCGTGCGGCGTGAACTGGTAGTGCCACTTCAGTCTGCCGGTGTCGGCGTCGAGCGCGACGACCGAGTCGGTGTACAGGTTGTCGCCGGGGCGCTGCTCGTTGTTCCAATCCGGTCCGGCGTTGCCGACGCCCCAGTACGTCAGGTTGAGCGCGGGATCGTAGGACCCGGTCACCCAGACCGAGCCGCCGCCGTGCTTCCACGCTTCGGGATCGCAGAAGGTCGCGGGCGTGCTTGACGGGGGCGGGCACGGCTTCCACGAATCGCCTCCAGGCTCGCCGGGAGCTGGAATCGTGTAGAACCGCCACGCTTCCCTGCCGCTTCGCGC
Organism: Acidobacteriota bacterium; assembly: GCA_016195295.1. Taxonomy (GTDB): domain Bacteria; phylum Acidobacteriota; class Vicinamibacteria; order Vicinamibacterales; family CAVVIG01; genus SRVP-36. Next base: position 6,030 of record JACPZV010000296.1, on the reverse strand, counting down.
GTCGTACGCCGCCACGAAGCCGCGAATGCCGTACTCGCCGCCGCCGACGCCGACGATGACCTTGTCCTTGACGACCAGCGGCGCGAGCGTCACCGAGTAACCGGCCTTGGCTTCGGCCACGGTCGTCTTCCACACGAGACGGCCGGTCTTCGCGTCGATGGCGACCAGGTGCGCGTCGAGCGTGCCCATGAACAGGGTGTCGCCAAGGATCGCAAGGCCGCGATTATTCGCGCCGCAGCAGACGATTTGCGTCGGATCCAGTTGGTGCCGGTAGATCCAGAAGACGCGGCCGGTCTTCGCGTCGAGCGCGACGACGTCGTTGGGCCGCTGCGTGAGGTACATGACGCCGTCGACGACGAGCGGCGTGGTCTGCCAAGCGCCGGCGACGGCGGCCTGATACATCCACTTCAGCTCGAGGTTCTTCGCGTTGGCCGGCGTGATCTGCGTGAGGGTGCTGTAGCGATCGCTGAAGTAACCGCCGGAGTAGATCAGCCAGTTGCGAGCCTCTCTCGCGGCGTTCAGCAGCCGGTCGCGACTCACAGGCCCGACCTGGGCCTGCACGCGGTAGGACGCCGCGCCCGTCAGTACGAGCGCCAGCCCTGCGCCACACATTCCACGCATTCCACGCATCCGTCGCGTCATGATCATCGTCCCTTCAGCGAAAGCAGGTAGGCCACGACGTCCGCGAGCTCATCTTCAGTCAGTCTGCTTTTGAAGGACGGCATCGGCGAGACGGTGAGGATGGTGTATTCGCGCAGATCGGCTTTTGTCAGGGAGACGAGCTTTTCCTGATCGTCGATCAACTGCACGGTGTAAGTGTCCTCGTTGAGCCGCCGGCCGTTGATCACCTTGCCGTCGCGCGTCACGACGCGGACCGGTCGATTGATCGGCATCATCTGGTTGGTCGGGTCCGTCAGCGAGCGCAGAAGCGAGCCGGCGCTTCGTATCGCCCCGATGTCGCTCAGGTCCGGCGCCACACGCGAGCCTTGGGCGCCGACGCGATGGCAGCGCGCGCAGTCGCCTTTGCCATCGAATGCCATCCGGCCGCGTCCCGCGTCGCCGGCGTTCACGGAGCCGCGGTCGAAGGAATTCATGTTGCGGAGGTACGCGATGGTCCCCGCGAGCTCGGACGCGTCGAATTTGAATGCGAGCATCCCGGTCCCCTGGATGCCGTTCGTGATGACGCGCGTGAGATCCTGATCCGTCACCGCATTGCGAAACTTACCGCTTCGGAAATCGACGCCGCCGACGCCGTCGCCGTTCGCGCCATGGCACGTCGTACACTGGGCGTCGTAGAGCCGCGCGCCGTAGGCGATGTCGGCGGGCGCATAATCGCCGGGAGGCGCCGCCGCTGGAGCTTGCGCGGCAACGAGGGCAACGACTGGCGGACCCGTGATCGCGAGTCCGACAAGAACCCCGACGAGAACAATGAGGAGCCGCTGTCTTACGCGCACTTCGCCCTCACTCTGAGGCTGGACTGTTCGCGCTGTGACGGAAATCGGATTCGAGAGATTATAGACTCCACTGCCACGGGAGGGACCATGAAGCGAAATGTCGCGGCACGACTGCTCGCGCAGGGTCGCTTCTGATCAGTCCGCCCGGTCGTCGAGGTGGTTGACCGTCGTGATGAGCACGAACGCCGCAAGGGCGCTGAACCCCATCGCGAAGAACGCGACGCAGTACGTGGCGACCATCAGAATCCCTCCTGAGAAGAGGCGATCCTAACGAGAGCAATCGGGGTACCTGGTCATGAACCGGTGGATTCAGAGGACTTACGCCCGTTTGCTCCCGACGCACCGAGATCCTGCCGGGTTTCCGGCAGCTCTCTCAGTCCCGAACTATTTGAGCAAACGCGAATCGATTACGTGGTCACTGACGTCGACGACGACAATGCGGGCGGCGTCCGGATGGGTGGGATTCAGCAAGACGTTGAACGTCTCAGGCACTACCGCCGAAGGGACGAGCAGCAGCGCTGACCGGGCGTTGGCAAGCCATTCATCACCAACGGCGCGGGTCACCTCGGACTGCACGGTCCAGTCTGTCGGAAACTGGTCGGGCGAGACGTGCTCCACGGCTGCGTCCTCAGGCGCTTCGATTTTCAGCAGCCGGTAGCGAACCGGAAGGTCGCCAATCTCGACCTCGAAGTGAACAAGGGTCTCGAGTAGAGCGGCAGCCGGAGTCTGGGCGCAATAGACAACTCGACTGCCGCGGGTGTGCCATCGGCCGGACGCGCGCAGCGCCCCGTCACCGGCGAGTGACGTGTGATTGCTGATGCGCCAGAGAATCACTTACGCGGCGAGACCCTCGTCGATCCGGTACAACAATTCTTCGACGAGACGGGCGCCGGCTTCGGTGGCGGCGAACTGAAGCGGACTGCGGCCGTGAAACTGCCGTTTGGCCGCTCGAAGCCAACGCCACGCGCGCTCGGGCGCACCGAAGACGTGCTCGCTCAGCGCGGCGATCCGCGCCAGACGAACCACGCGGTCCGACTCGTCTCGACTCAGGGCTTCGCGGCGTGCGCGTCGATGCGCGAGCGTGCGCCTCGGCAACAGCAGCGCATAGACCTCGTCATCGCTCAAGCCATGCCGACGCAAGGATTCAATCGTCTGCGTCGAGAGACCCCGCTCGACCAGTTTGACGAGATCCTGTTCAGACTTGAATCGCCGGACGCCGAGCATCTCCTCAAGGCGACGCAGGACGTCCGGCCGTTCGGCGGTTGGCACCTCGATTGCGGCGGTTGTGGTCACAGCGCGGCTCCCTCGGCGTGAGGCAACGTTGCCAAAATTCTATGGCATCTTGCCTCGCGCCTCAAGCACGAGATGAGCCACGCCGTCGCGTTTGCTTCGCCGAGCATCAGATCGACCGCGATGCGTTACCTGGACATGACGGACAAAGAACGTGTTTTCGCGAGCGTGTCGAGGGCATCTCCGCTCCCGCTAGTACGGGACGCCCTTCGTGCGGGCGTCGCGCAGTGCGTTCGCGTACCACTCCAGCTCGGACGCGAAACGAGAGAATCGGCGCTCGACTGCCGGATCCTTCGCTGTTCCGTCCTCTTCGAAGGCCTGAGCGATCTTCGGGATCGGAAACAGGCTCGAGATGCTGGGCATCCCGAGCTCGCACAGCATCGCGCGCAGCTGCATCGCGGCGCGGACGCCGCCGAACGCGCCGGCCGAGTAGCACACGATCGCTGATGGCCGCCAGAAGTATTCCTCGAGAAAGTGGTCGAGCAGGTTGCTGAGCGCCGGCGGAATGCTGTGGTTGTACTCGCCGCTGACGACGACGAAGGCGTCGGCCGATCGGTACAGCGCCGCGAGCGCCTCGAGCGGTGCGGGCGCCTGTCCTTTCGGGTATTCCTTGTACATCCGATCGAGCAGCGGAAGCTGCAGCGCCAGCGGATCGACGAGCGTGACCTCGTGCCCGCGAGCCGCGAGCGTCCGCTCGACGAATCTCGCCGCCTTGATGCCCTGCCGATCCGAGCGAACCGATCCCACCAGGACGACGATCTTCAGACGCATTGGCGCTCGACCTTTCAGAAGTTCGCGGTTGGTGTCGAGCACAAACCGAGCGTCCGCTCACGCGACGCGAGCGAACAGCTCATCCCAGGTCAGATGCTGCCGATGCGATTGCCCGCGACTGCCATGAAATGTCTCTTCGAGAACCACGCACTCGTCGATTTTCGAAACCTCGAACAGTCTCCAGCCTGTCACCGCATCACGGCCATGACCGCCGTCAGCGCGTCGAAGTTGATAGAACAGCAGCTTCGGAGTGCCGTGCTGGATTCCGTAATCATGGGGTTCCCCAATCCGCAAGCTGCCCTGATAGGTGACACGAATCAAGCGTTTGTTGGCGATGGCGAATCTCAGCCGCTCGTCGAGAGCTTCTGGGTGGCTCATGGATAGTCGCTATTCCTTGCACGGCTGGGCGTCGTGATAGTTGCAGATTCTACTAGTGGAAGTCGCGGCTCCCGAGGTGCTCGGGAACTTTCACGCCGCGCGGCACCCACAGGCGCTCCGCGATCAGGTGCACGACGTCATGCTTCGACTCGATCGTCCCGGTCACGCCGAGCCAGTGCGCCATCCGCGCCAGCACGGAAAATGTCTGAAACACGCGATCCCACAGGATGAGGTTCACGAAGCCGGTCTCGTCTTCGAGCGTCATGAACGTCACGTTGGAGGCCGTCGCGGGACGCTGGCGGGAAATCACGAGCCCGGCATAGCGCACGCGCGTGCCTGACGGGAGCGTCCGCACCGTCCGCGCGTCGATCACTCGCTGCCGTTGCAGGATCGATCGCAACGCCGCGACCGGATGGCCGCGCACGCTGTGAGACGACGACCGGTAGTCCCACGCAATCGCCGCGCCCGCATCGAGCGGCGTGAACTCCGGCGCATCGTCCCGGCCCGAAAGCGCGAGCGACAGGCGCGCGTCGCGCACGACGCCAGGCACCTCCCACAACGCGGACCGTCGCGCGAGGTCGAGCGCGTCGAACCCGCCCGCTTCGGCCACCGCCGCAAGCGCCCGTTCGTCGAGCCCGGTCCGGCGCGCGACATCCGACAGCGACGTGAAGGGCGCGGCCTCGCGCGCCGCGATCAGTCGCCTCCCCTCCTCCTCGCCGAACCCCTTCACGAAGCGCAAGCCCATGCGCACGGCGAATCGGCGATCGGCTGCATCGGCGGGTCCGAAAGGACCCGCCCTACAGGGTCCGAAAGCACGTAGGCCGGGTCCTTTTGGACCCGGCGCACAAGCGTCGGCGGGTCCGAAAGGACCCGCCCTCCAGATCTCCTCGAGCGTGCAGTCCCACTCGCTCCGCTGCGCGTCGACCGGCCGCACCTCGACGCCCTGACGTTTGGCGTCTTCGACGATCGTCGCGATCGAATAGAACCCCATGGGCTGCGCGTTCAAAAGCGCGCAGGTGAATTCTGCCGGATAATGCCGTCGCAGATACGCGGACGCGTAGCTGATGATCGCGAACGACGCGGCGTGGCTTTCCGGAAATCCATATTCGCCGAACCCTTTGATCTGCTCGAAGACCCGCTCCGCGAATTCGAGCGTGATGCCTTTCGCCTGCATCCGCGAGATGAGCCGCTCCCGGTGCCGCTCGAGCCGCCCGGACCGGCGCCACGCGGCCATGTCTCGGCGCAGTTGATCGGCTTCGCCGGGCGTGTAGTCGGCGGCCACGATCGCCAGCTGCATCACCTGCTCCTGAAAGAGCGGCACGCCTTTGGTTTTTTCGAGCACGGGTCTCAAGCACTCGTGCGGATACACGACGTCTTCCTCGCCGTGGCGCCGGCGCAGGTACGGATGCACCATCCCGCCTGAAATGGGACCCGGGCGCACGATGCTGATTTGAATGACGAGGTCGTAATACTTTCGTGGTTTTAAGCGCGGCAACATCGACATCTGCGCGCGTGATTCGATCTGAAAGATGCCGACCGTTTCGGCGCGACAGATCATGTCGTAGGTCTCCTCGTCTCCTTCCGGAATGGCAGCCATCGACAGGCGAAGCCCGCGATGGCGTTCGAGCAGACGGAAGCACCGATCGAGCTGCGTCAACGCGCCGAGGCCGAGGATGTCCACTTTAAACAGCCCGACCGCTTCGACGTCGTCTTTGTCCCACTGGATCACCGTCCGATCGGCCATCGTCGCGTTTTCGATCGGCACGATGTCGTGGACCGGCTCGTGCCCCAGGAGAAACCCGCCGGGATGGATCGACAAGTGTCTGGGCGCGTTGAGAATGTCCTCGCTCACCTGCAAAAGATGCCGATGGAGTGGCGTGTCGGGGTCCAGTCCCGCCTGCCGCAGCGCCTCGACCGATATCCCCGCGTGGTGCGACAGCAGCTTCGCCAGCCGATCGAGCGTCGTTTCCGGCAGGCCGAGCGCTTTGCCGACGTCGCGCACGGCCGATCGCGGTTGATAGCGGACGACGTTGGCGACCATGGCGGCATGGCTGCGGCCGTACTTCTCGTAGATGTGCTGAATCACCTCTTCGCGCCGCTCGTGCATCACGTCGAGATCGATGTCGGGTGGCTCGTT
>JACPZV010000241.1 GCA_016195295.1 Acidobacteriota bacterium | reverse complement strand
ACTCGTCCGGATGCGCAGCTTCCAGTTCCTGGTCATCGTGCCGAACTTGTTCATGTTTTACCTGTTCCTGATCGCCGGCGTGTTCGGCACGCCCGTCGGCAACCGCAACATCATCATTGTGTTCGTCTGGATTCTCTGGTGGTTCCTGCTGATTACCGTGTTGGTGCCGTTCGGTTCGCGCGTGTGGTGCACGATGTGCCCGCTGCCGTTCTTTGGCGACTGGGTGCAGCGCCGGGCCGTCCTTCGCGTGCGCTCCGGTAAGAGCCCGGGGACCGAGAACCAGTTTTTCGGCCTGCACAAGCGCTGGCCCAAGCAGCTGAGCAACATCTGGCTGCAGAATTTCGGGTTTCTCTTGCTGGCCACGTTCAGCGCGCTGCTGGTCACCCGTCCCATCGTCAGCGCCGTGGTTTTTGGCATCCTGTTCCTGGTGGCCACCGGATTGGCGCTCGTCTACCGCCTGCGTACCTTCTGCAACTACGTGTGCCCGATCAGCGGGTTTCTCAGTCTGTACGCGATGACCTCCACGGTGGAGCTGCGCTCGGTGGACAAGAACGAGTGTCTGAAGTGCAAGTCGAAGGCGTGCATTCGCGGAAGCGAGCAGGGCTGGGCGTGCCCCTGGAACGTCTACATGGGCAAGCTGGACCGCAACAACTACTGCGGCCTGTGCTTCGAGTGCGTGAAGAGCTGCCCGAACGACAACATCTCGTTGTTTGTGCGTCCTTTCGCCACCAGCGACGTGACGATGCGCGGCTACGATGAAGTCTGGAAGGCCTCCATCATGCTCGTGCTGGCCTTTACGTACTCGATCGTGCTGCTTGGTCCGTGGGCACGGCTCAAGGACTGGGCCAATGTGTCCGAAGCGAGGAACTGGGGCGGCTTTGCCTTGTTCGGGGGTGGACAAGCGTTGCTGGCGCTGGTGATCTTTCCCGCCTTGTACTACCTCTCGATTCGACTGGCCAAGTGGTACGGGCGAGCCGACGCCATCCCGACGCGCGAGCTCTTCCTGAAATACGCGTACATGCTCGTGCCGATGGGCCTGTTGGCCTGGATTGCCTTCAGTGTCCCGCTGCTCATGGTTAACGGCGCGTACATCATCGCCGTGGCCTCGGATCCGCTGGGTTGGGGAATGAACTTGCTGGGCACGGCGGAATTCCCTTGGAGGCCGCTCTGGCCGGAATGGGTGCCTTATCTGCAGGTGCCCATCCTGCTCACGGGGTTCTACTACGGAGTGCGCGGCGTGTACAAAGTGGCGAGCGAGCTTTTCCCCGATCGCGACCAGCGGCTCCGGACGCTGGTTCCGCCGATAGGGCTCCTGCTCGGCGTCACGCTGGTCTTCTTGAAGCTTTTCGTCGGGTGAACGTCATGACAGACATGAAGTGGAAAGAAGCGTCCGCCGTTTTCGCCGTGGTTGCGGTGCTCTTCGGCTTGCCCCTTGGTCTCTGGTACTGGCGGTCCGTCGCCGTCCTGCACCGCTACCAACCGGGGTCGACGATCATCAATCTCACCGCCGTCGCCGATGGCGGCATTTGGACTCAAGAGGAAGTCGTCGGCCTCAACTACTGGCGTACGACGCCGACACGAACCGGCGACATACCACTCACGCAGGGAAACCACGTCGTCCTCCGCCTGCGCAGCGCCGACCTGTTGCACAGCTTTGCCATTCCCATCCTTCGTCTGGGACCGGTGGAGGTCCCGGCCGGCCACACGGTCGAAATGCAATTTGACGCCAACCGCGCCGGAGTGCTCACGTTCCTTTGCTGGCAGGTCTGCAGCCCCGAACATGGCAACCTGCGCGGTCGGTTCCTCGTCAAGGCGGCTGATGGAGAGACGCCTTGGTAGAGACGGCTGGTCAGGTGGCAGGAGCCCGGCAATGACTTTGAGAGAGCTCGAGCCGAAAGTGGATTACTTCTACTGTGACGAGTGCCAGAAGCACGTCCCCTGCGTCCGTCTGGAGCCGGGCGTGTGGGAGGTCCAGTGCTCACATTGCGTTGGCGAATGTGGATTGTGCGGCTGCCATCTCGCCGGCTATTGCTTTGGTAGGGGCAACGTTCCCGTGCAGACGCACATGTACGTCGTGAAGGACCTGCCAAAACGCTGAAAGTTACCGTCCCGCAGACCAACCGAGCGAGCCCACCCCCGGCGAAGATCGCGAAAGAGCGCGTCTTTTCTAGTAAGTTAATCGAGAGGTTCCCTTCGCAGCCATCTTATGGGCGCACTCTTTTGGCACCTCGTCAATGCAGTTCGGCCTGCATGCCTTGTATTTCGGCCTGGGTTTCTTTTTTCACAAGGAGCTTGCATGGCCGGGCATCGAACGCCTCGTCCACGGCCTGGGGGTCTGCGGTTTTCTGATGGTCGCGGCAGCGTTCATCAACGCCCCGCAGGGGCGGAAAGCCGAACTCGTCCAACGAAGCGTCGGTGCGTGCCTGGCGCTGGCGGGTGTGCTGGTCGTCGATATTCTCGTTCCATGGCCTGCCCTGAGCTTCGGCGAACATTCCGTCGCGATGGTATTCAGCGATGCACTCGTACTCGTTGCCGCAGGGACCGTGGTGGCAGTTGCTCTCTGGAGCAGGAGGAAGGGCTGGCGGGCTCACGCCGTCGTGCTGGCCTGCCTCATCGTCGTTTTTCTTCTGCACATCGGGTCACTCTTTGTGTCGCCCGGGCGCGAGATCCTGGCCTGGAGCGCAGAACAGCACGCCCTCCTCGTGTTGTTGTTCGCCCTCGCCTGGGCGGTCGGGGAGCGCTCGCGTGACTTGCTCGATCGCGTCTTCGTCCGTTTGAATCTGACGTTCATCGTTCTCGCGAGCCTGATTCTGCTGATCACGGCCGGCATGGAGAAATTCCAGTACGTGCGCCTAGCCGAAGAGCGCTCGATGGACCTGGCCGAATTCCTCCGTGGACACGTGGTCTATTACCGGGCACGCGGAGAGACGCTCGACGTCATGTTCCACCGCCCGGAAGTGCTGAAGCGAGTGATCGTGGAATTCGGCACGTTGCCGGAACTGCGGGGAGTGCATGTGTATCTCGACGGGCGGAGTGTGAGTTTCCGCTACTCTCCGGATTGGGAAGTAAAGGAAGAAGTGATGTCGGTCGCGCAACAGAACGCGGCCGGGAGAGAAACTGATCCACGAAACAGCTTTCGGATGAACGAGCTGCCGATCGAGACCGGCACGGACCCGGGCAACCGCGTGGAGCTCGTCGGGACGATGGACTATATCAACGCGTACATCGGGAGATACATCATCCTGATTTATTCGCTGTTCACGCTCATGGTGGGCCTGGCGACGGGCGTCATCGGCATCATCATCACGGACGCCGAGCGCCAGCGCCGGCGGCAGTACGCGGAACTGCAGGAAACTCATCAGCGGCTCGCGCAGGCAGCAAAGCTGGCCTCAATCGGCCAACTGGCCGGCGGCATGGCCCATGAAATCAACACGCCGATGACGAGCATCCTGTCGCTCGCCACCCACCTGACGGAAGCGAAGCCCACCGCGCCGCTGACATCCGATCAGCGAAAGAGTCTGGACGTGATTGCAAAGCAAGCGCAGCGGGCGTCCAGGATTGTCAGTAACCTGCTGACCTTTGCCCGCCAAACGCGCCTCGAGCTGAGCCGCGCGGACGTGGGCGAGTTACTGGAGACGGCGATTGAGCTGCTCCATTATCGGCTCAACCACGGTACGATTCAGATCCGCCGCGAGATCGACGACGATTTGCCGCTCGTCCTGGCGGATGCGGGGCGCGTGACTGAAGTGTTCGTCAATCTGCTCAACAATGCCATCGACGCGATGCCGGCCGGAGGCACGCTGGTCGTGCGCGCCTGCCTCAAACGCGAGGCTCCGGCAGGAGTGTGCGTGGAGGTGACCGATACGGGTTCCGGGATCTCGCCAGACGATCTTCCGCGCATCTTCGATCCCTTCTTCACGACGAAGCAGCCCGGGCACGGGACGGGGCTCGGTCTCTCCATCAGTCACAGCATCGTCAAGGACCACGGCGGGGAGATCTGGGCCAGGAGCTCGCTGGGGGCCGGCGCCACGCTGGTCGTGACCTTGCCCACCGGAGGCGGGGTGACATGACGGGTCGCATCCTGGTGATAGACGACGACGAGGCGATTCTACACAGCTGCAAGACGATCCTCGAGGACGAGGGGCACGAAGTCAAGGTCGCCGCCGGGGCCGCCGAGGCTCTGGGGGCGCTGCGCGAGAAGTCGTTCGACCTGGCGTTGATCGACCTGCGGCTTCCGGGGACTGACGGACTGGAAATCCTCGAGCGGGCGGTGGCCATCGATCCGGACCTCGTGGTGATCATCTTCACGGCGTACGGGACGATCGAGTCGGCCGTCGAGGCGACGAAGCGAGGCGCCTTCAATTACCTCACCAAACCGTTTACCGCCGGCCAGCTCGTGGCGGTGGTGGCCAAGGCCCTCGACTACAGCCGGCTCTTGCGGGACAACGTGCGCCTGCGGCACGAACTGAAGCAGTGCTGCTCCGTGCATCAGATTGTCGGCCACAGCGCTCCGTTGGAAATGGTTCTCGGTCTCGTCGCCAAAGTCGCGGCGTCGGACGCCAATGTGCTCATCACGGGCGAGAGCGGAACAGGGAAGGAACTGATCGCGCGGGCATTGCACGCGAACAGCGCCCGGTCTTCGGGACCGTTCGTCGATGTCGATTGCGCCGCGTTGCCCTCGACGATGCTGGAAAGCGAGCTGTTCGGGCACGAGAAAGGTGCGTTCACCGGCGCGGACCATGCCAAGCGCGGCCTGCTGGAGCTGGCGAATGGCGGAACCGTTTTCCTCGACGAGATCGGCGATCTGAGCTCCGAATTGCAGGCCAAGCTGCTTCGTACGATTCAGGAACGAACGTTCCGGCACCTGGGAGGCGAGCGTTTGCTGCACGTCGACATCCGCATTGTTTCCTCCACGAATCGCGACCTCCAGGCTGAGGCACAGCAGGGGCGCTTCCGTCACGACCTGCTCTATCGCCTGGATGTCGTCCACATCGCCCTCCCGGCCCTGCGTGACCGTCCTGGCGACGTCGCCCTCCTCGTCCAGTACTTCCTGCAGGAATTCTCGCGCTCAGCCGGCAAGCCTCGGATCGGGGTGGCGCCGGAGGCGTTGAGTCTGCTCGAGCGGTATCAATGGCCAGGCAATGTCCGTGAACTGCGCAACGCGATCGAGCGGGCGGTCGTCCTCTGCGAGGGCCACACCGTGCGCACGCGGGATCTGCCGAGCTACATTCGCGAGCAGGCGCAATTGGGCAAGCGCATTCACGCGGCGCTCGGATACAAAGCCGCGCGGGAACAGTGGGTGGAATCTCAGGGGAAGGCGTACCTGACCACCCTGCTCACGCAGCACCGTGGGAACATCTCGGCAGCGGCCAGGGAGGCCCAGATCAGCCGCAAGTCGTTTTATGAGCTACTCCATCGTTTCAGCTTGGATGCGAGCCAGTTCCATTCCTAGCGGACTCACCGCGTGTGGAAGGAGCGTGCCCGGGAAGGAACGTCGAGTGGCGAACGCGACCGGAGCACGCCGTGGGCCCCGGTCGCGTCCGGCAGGCTAGAAGCTGTACGTCATGCTGAACTCCATGATGCGCGGGTCCATGATGACCGTCGGCCTCAGGAAGTTCGGCCCGGAGAGGCGCGTCACGTCCAGCGTGGTGTTGGCATTGAGCGCGTTGAAGACGTTCGCGCGAACCGCGAACTTCTGCTGCTTCGACAGACTGAAGGTCTTCTCCACGCGAAGGTCGAGCTGCGTACTGTCGGGCAGCTGGCGCGCCGTCATGGGCTCGACGTTCACCGTAATGTTCGGGATCGTCCTCCCACCGGTGAAGCGGACAGAACGCGCCCAGAAATACCCGCTTCGTTTCTCGAGGTTGCCCGACACCAGGATCTGGAACGGGAACTGGTAGACGCCGGAGACCTTGGTGCTCGATTCCCACCCGTGCTCATGGGAATTGATCTCCGCGTTCGGATTGAGCGGGCCGCTCTCAACGTTGCCGTTGAACTCGCTCCCCGTGGGGCTCACACTGACCGGGACGTCTCGCATCGTGCCCGAGTACGACGCCAGCAACTGCCAGTGGTCCGAAAGGCGCTTGAATACGGAGATGTCGATGCTCTTGTACGTCTGATCGGCGCTGGAGTCGTTGACGCGGGCGAATTGTTCAAACGCGCGGCCGTTCAGCGTCGTGGGGTACTCGTAGTACGTGAACAAGGTGCCTGGATCGTCGGCGTTTCCGCGCACACCGTCAGGTCCCGGGTCCGTGTTGGTGACCTTGACGTTGTAGGTGTCGTATGGACGAAGCAGGTTCACGAGGCGATACGTGTCGTGGTACTTGGAGTAGACGGCGCTCGCTCTGAGCGCGAAATTCCGCATCAGCTCCCGCTCGAACGTGACGGACCACTCGTCGCTAATGGGTTGCCGTTCGTTGGGGCTCGGGACCGTGTTCGAGCCACCCGACTGCGACACGAAGTCCGGCCCGTTCGGATTGAGGTTGACCTCCCCGGGGTCATATCTGCCGTTGCGGTTGAGGTCGCGCCAGCGGTAGACAACCTGCGTCCGCACCGACGCGTCGGCCGCATCGAGCTCCGGCACCTGCTGGCGTTCATGATCGAATCGGCCGAAGCCGCCCTTGATCAACGTCTTTCCATCCCCGCGCAGGTCCCACGCCGCGTGGAGGCGTGGCGCCACCGAGTTCCACACGTTGAACTGCTG
>JACPZV010000240.1 GCA_016195295.1 Acidobacteriota bacterium | reverse complement strand
GCCGAAGCCCGCAGGGACCGCGGCGGCGCAACAGTAAGCATCGCGACGATCGTCAGCACGCCGTACGCGATCAGGGCGAGGCCGACAATCAGCAGGTAGCCCTCGAAGTGGGGTCTCGCCGGGAGCCCGGGCCGCGACAGGTCCTCGGCGATGACCCACCAGCCCAGGAGACCGGTCGCAACCGCGCCGGCCACGAGCGGCCATCGCAGCGCGGACGGCGCCAGATCCTCGAGGACCGCGAGGGTGACTGCGCTCTCGACGACGACCGCGGCTTCAATGAGAAACCGCCATCCGTAATCAGGCCGCCGCAGGAACAGTTCCATCGTCGCGAGCCAGCCGCAGCTCAGGGCGACCCCGAGGCTGGCAAGCGACGCGAGCCCACTGATGATCGGGCGCAGGGAACGGAGGACGGCGGTCTGCATGACCGCTCATCCTATTGTTTTACTTTCTGAAGTAAAGTTCTTTTCCTTGCCTCACTCTCAGACGCCGGCCGCCATGTACTTCTTCACCGCCGCGATCGCCTTCTCGACGTCCGCGTGCGTGTTGTAGAAGTGCGGCGAGAAGCGGAGTCCGGGGCGATCCTGGCCGCCGCGCGTCGCGCAGCCAAGATGGTCGTTCTTGTAGAGCGCGGCCGACAGCGTGCGCACGTCCAGGCTGCCCGGCTGGAACGACAACACGGCGGCACGCCGTGACGGCTCGGGACTCGTCCAGATCTTGACGCCGTCGATCTTCTTCAATCCTTCAATCAGCCCGGTCGTCAGCTCGCGTGATCGCCGTTCGATGTTGGCGCGGCCGATCTGCGTCTGGAGCTTCAGCGCCTCGCCGAACGCGATCATCGCCGGCTCGTCGCGCTGGCCGAAGCCCTCGAACGTGCGCGAGACGCCGACGCGGCCGGGGTACGCGCTGAAAATGCTCGCCCAGATCTTCGACTGCGCGCTCTTGTTGATGTACAGCACGCCGTTCTCTTTCGGCCCACACGGCCACTTGTGCGCGCTGCCGCTGTAGAAGTCCGGCTGGATGTCGCTCAGGTCGACGTCGAACAGCCCGAAGCTCTGCGCGCCGTCGACCAGCGTCAGAATGCCGCGCTCGCGCGCCAGCCGGCAAATGTCCTTCGCCGGGAACAGGTCGCCCACGGTGCTCGTCTGGTGCGTGAACGAGATGACCTTCGTCCGCGGCGTGATGGCCTTCGTGAACGCGTCGACGTAGTAATCGAACCCGGGATGCGGGTTCGGCACCGGCACATCGATGACGGTGAAGCCGAAACGCTTGGCCTTCTGCTGCCACGCGGTGTGATTGCTCGGATGGTTGTCCGCGGTCAGCAGGACTTCGTCGCCGGGCTTGAGGTCGAGGCCGGTGGAGACGAGATTGTTCGACTCGCTGGTGTTGCGCGTGATCACGATTTCTTCAGGCGTCACGCGCAGGAACTCCGCCAGCAGCCTCCGCGTGTTCTCACGGCCTTCGCCGAGTTTCGCGCGGTTCTCCATCGACGGATCCTGGTCCATGTCGCGCGTCGTTTTGTACAACGTGTCAAGGACCGGCGCAGACGAGGGACAGAGGTTGGCGGCGTTGAGCATCGTGAGCTCTTTCGGCATCACGAACTGATCGCGCACGCTCATCCAGAATTTCTCGTCCGGTGAGGCCGGCGTGGGCGGCAGCTTGGCCGACCGCGCCCAGGTCAACTCCGGCGTGACGAACGGAACGGCGCCGCCGATGGCCAGAAGCCGAGCGAATTCGCGACGATTCATATGTTCTCCCCTGGTCCGGCGAACGCCGGACACGACCGGCGGACGGGCCGGACGCCAATCACGGTCCAGATTCTACGCCTTTCAACGCGACTAGCGGAGAACTTCAGCGCGTCGATCGAGATCGGATCGACGACGGTCGGAGGCTGGCCCACCACGCCCCGATTCTAGACGCGTTTCGGGCGCAGGGCGCTGGAAGATCGGCCGGCGCGAGACCAGCGACTTCATCAGGAGCCAAGCCACGGGAAGAATCACGAGGAGATAGGTCAGCGTGTGGCCGAACGCGCTGTCGGGTCCCCAGGATTCGGTGGCGGAGTGGATGACGTCACTGTACGGCAGGAAGTGCTGCTCGGCCATCTCGTGAGTGCCGCGAATGACGAGCTGCACGACGAACACGATGAGAAAAATCGCGGTCGCCTGGAAGAACAAGGCGAGGTTGATTCGATGACCGTAGCGCGACCACAGCCACGCGACGCTCGCCGCGCCGGCCACGCCGATCGCCGCGCCGAGCGCGAGATGCATCGTCTGCCGCAACTGCATCAAGAGCAGCGCCGTTTCCATGCCTTCGCGGCTGACCATCAGCAGCGTAAACAGAAACACGCCGATGAACGCCGCGGCGCCAGGCCGCACGCTCGACTGCTGGAGCCGTCCTTCGATGTCGCCTTTCATGCGACGGCCGGTCCGCCACATGTGGATGATCATCCACGTGACTGACGCCGCGGCAATCACCGCAAGCGGTCCGTCGAGCCATTCCTGATTCGCGGCGCGCAGGAGCAGGTAGCCGCCGATCACGCTGACAGCGATGGCCGCGGCAACGCCCCAGCGCACGGCGCGAACGAGCGGCGCTCGACCAGACTTGCGAAGATACGCGAGGCTAATCGCGACAATGAGGAACGCTTCGAACCCTTCGCGAAGCGTGATGACGAGCGCCTGAAGCATGAAGACAGCCGATCTCTAAAATGAGACTCAATCTCAGAATATGAAATTAGTGTACTTGCGCAAATCCGACCGGTCAAGTCGGGGATTTGAAGGTAACATGCCGACGCGCGTAAAGCGCTTGTTTTCTTGGACATCCTGCTTGTTCCGACCATCGATCTGGGGACGGTTCCGCGCGATCAGCCGTCAGCGACGCTGACGGCCTCCTCACTGGCCGCTCTCAAGTTCCGTACGATCGGCCCCGCCGCGATGAGCGGGCGCATCGTCAACATCGCCGTTTTGTCGAGTCGACCTCATCGACGTTCTCCGTCGGGAGAGCGCGACAGGCGGCGTCTGGAAGTGGAAACCGTCGCTCCAGATCGATGAGGACACCGGCGTCAACGACATCGCGATGGATCCGTCGGACCCGAACATTCTGTACGCGGCGGCGCATCAGCGCCGTCGTCGCGCGTACGGTTTTCACGGCGGCGGACCGGGGCAGCGCGCCGTACAACATGAGCCGGTCCACGGGTCGACCGACCGCCGATCAGCTGGCGCAAGTCCAGTTCTTCAAGACCGAGCTGGACAGTCTGCGCCGGCGGGCAACACCGTAGTAAGCTGGATTCATGATCATGTGGACGCGCATGTCGAGCGCCGTGGCGCTGGCGACCATCGCCGCCGCAGGGCTGGCCGCGCAGCAGCCGCAGGCGCCCCAGGCACCAACGTTCAAGTCTGGCACGCAGATCGTCTCGTTGTTCGTCACGGTGGCGGACGCCGACAAGCGCCTGGTGCCGGACCTCACTAAGGACGACTTCGAGGTCTTCGACAACGACAAGCCGCAACCAATCGTGTACTTCGACAACGGCATTCATCCGATCACGGTCATCGTGATGCTCGACACGAGCGGGAGCATGACGGGAACGATCGGGCTGCTGCGTCAGGCGGCTGAACAATTCATCATCCGGCTGCTGCCCGACGACAAGGGTCGCGTCGGCGCGTTCAACGACAAGATTCAATTCAGCGCGCGGTTCACCAGCGATCGCGACGAGCTCGTGACCGACGTGAAGGAGCTGGACTACGGCAACGGCACGCGCCTGTGGGACGCGGTGGGCGCGAGCCTCGACGAACTGAGAGGCATCGAGGGGCGCCGCGTGATTCTCGTCTTTACCGACGGCGACGACACCGAGAGCAAGACGATGAGCCTCGGCAAAGTGATCGAGCGAGCCCGCGCGGACGAAGTGATGATCTACGCGATCGGACTCGAGAGCAATTACTTCAACGGGCAGCGGATGGTGCGCAGCAAGCCGGACAGCGGACTACGGAAGATCGCCGACGAAACCGGTGGCGGCTACTTCGAGCTCACCAAGACCGCCGATCTCGCGCCGACCTTCACGCGCGTCGCGTACGAGCTTCACAGCCAGTACGTGATCGGGTTCAGCCCGACCCAACTGGACAACCGCGTGCACAAGCTGGCGGTGAAGATGAAGAAGCCGGGTCTGACGGCGCGCGCGCGCCGGAGTTATGTGGCCGCGCCCGACAAATTCACCGTCGGAGACAGGTAGCGCGGACCCGTCGCTGGCGACACGCTACGCGAACATCGTCGCGACGATCACCACGACGAGCAGCAGACCGACGACCCACTCCGCCGACGCCGAAAACGTCCATTCGTGCATGTGCGTGTTTCCTCTCACTCAAAGTTAGACGGGTGGCCTCCGGCAAAGGTTTAATACGTCCATGACCGTTCTCTCCGAACAGGAATTCCGCGTGAAGTGCGACAAGGCGCTCGACGCGGCACGCCGTGCGCTTCTGCCATTCGCGGACAGCGAAGACTTCGAAGTCGAGCTGCAGAACGGCGTCCTCAACCTCGTCTTCGAGGAACCTTCCGAGGCCAAATTCGTCGTCTCGCCGAACGCGCCCGTGCGGCAAATCTGGGTGTCGGCGATGGCCAGAAGTTACAAACTCTCGTGGGCGCCGGAACTTGAAGCTTTCGCGCTGAACGGCGAGACGCTGTCGCAGCTGCTCGACCGCCTCGCGCACACGTTCTTGGCGGGCTGAGAGCTGAGGGCTAAGCGCTGAACGCGATCTGTAGCGCGGCCCTTTTAGGGCCGCGTCAGATCCTGAAGCCGTCTTTCAGCGGATCGGCCTCGTCGATCAGAAACGTATGCTCGCCGGTGATCCACGCGGATCCGGCGATCTCGGGCACGATCGCCGGATACTCGCCCACGGCAGTGCGCGACGCCACGCGGCCCGTGAACCTCGTGCCGATCAGGCTCTCGTGCACGAACGGCTTGTCGTCCGCCAGCAGTCCCATGGCGTCGATGACCGCCATCACCGCGGCCGTGCCCGTGCCGCAGGGCGATCGATCGACTTCCGCATCCGCGAAGATCGTCACGTTGCGCAAATCCGCCGTGTCGTCACTCGGCGGCCCGGTAAAGATCGTTCCGTAGATGCCGCGCAATCCCGATTCGAGCGGATGCGCGATGGTCTGCGCCGCCTCGATCGCGCGCTTGATCTCCATCCCCACGCGGCGCAGCTCCGGTAGGTGCGCGGCGTCGATCGGCAGGCCGACGGCTTCGCTGTCGACGATGGCGTAAAACGCACCGCCGAACGCGACGTCCGCGCGAATCTGGCGCGTCGCCACCCTGACTGTCAGCCCGCCGTGAAGAACAAACGACGGGACATTCTGAAACGCGACGCTTTCAACGCGCATTTCCCCACCCGCCCCTCCTGCCCCATCTGCCCCACCCGCCCTTCCTGCCCCTCCCGCTCTCGTCTTCGCGTGCGCCCGGATCGTCCCGGCTGGCGCGTCGTACACGACCGTCGCGCCGTCTCCACCCGGCATCAACAGCCCGCGCTCCAGCGCGATCGTCGTCACCGCGATCACGCCGTGGCCGCACATCGTGCTGTAGCCTTCGTTGTGCATGAACAGGACGCCCGCGTGCGAGCCCGGGGCGACGGGTTCGGTAAGAATCGCGCCATACATGTCGGCGTGCCCGCGCGGCTCGAGCATCAGCGCACGACGCAAATGGTCCGCGTGGCGCCTCACCCAGTCGCGCTTCTCAAGCATCGTCGCGCCGCGCGGCGAGGGAAAGCCGTCGACGATAAGCCGCAGCGGCTCGCCGGCGGCATGGGCATCGATGGTTTTCAATCGCATCATCCGGATAGCACTGTAACATTCCCGCATGTCCGTCCATTTCCGCCTGCTGACTGAATCCGACGTGAAGGCCGTCCTCACGATGGACGACCTCATCGAAACCATGGCGTCCGCGCTGCAGCGTTTTTCGAGCGGCCGCGTCACGCACGGCCGGTACATCACCGAGGCGCGGACCGCCGCGGTGTCGGCGGTCTCGTCGCGTCTGCTCGCGCGGAAAACAGCCGCATCGCTCGCCATCCTGGGTTCGGGCGTGCAGGCGCGCAGTCACCTCGCGGCGCTCGCGCGCGTTCACGCGCTGCGCCACGTGACCGTCTGGAGTCCGCAAAAACTGCATCGCGATCAATTCGTCGCCTCGGCAAGAACGTCAACAGGGTCTGAGCCGGGTCGGACCCCGTACTCGATTGCGGCGGTCGATCATGCGGGTGAAGCGGTCGCCGGCGCCGACGTCGTCGTCCTCGCGACTTCGTCGGCCACGCCGGTCGTCGAGGATAGCTGGGTCAAGCCGGGCGCGCACGTCATCTCAGTCGGCGCCTGCCGGCCGACGCAGCGCGAAATGGATCCGGCGCTGGTCGCGCGCGCGCGGCTCTTCGTCGATTCGCGCGCCGCGGCGCTCGTCGAGTCGGGCGACGTCGTGCTGGGCATCAAGGAGGGGCGCTTCGGAGCCGATCACGTCGTCGCGGAGATCGGCGAGATCGTCGCGGGCGCCGCCGCACGGCGGAGCGACGCCGAGGTCACCCTCTTCAAGAGTCTGGGGTTGGCCGTGGAGGACGTGACGGCAGCCGACTTGGCCTACAAGCGCGCGGTCGAACGAGGGGTTGGGACGGAACTGACGCTGTAAGTTTGAAGTGTGAAGGCTGAAGTCTCAAGACACGCCTTCAGACTTCAGACGTCAGCCTTCACACTTACCGCGCAGTAGTGGTTGCGGCCGGCTTGAGCTCCTTTTCCTGATCATCCGTCCACTTCTGGAAGTCCGCGCCGCTCTGCACGGTGATGAAGCCGCGCATCCGGAAGTGACCCAGGCCGCAGAGCTGCGAGCAGGCGATCTCGTATGCACCGATCCGGTTCGGGATGAACCAGACCGGAATCTGCATGCCCGGAATCGCGTCCTGCTTCACGCGCATCTCGTACAACGAGAAACTGTGGATGACGTCTTTGCTCGACAGGTGGACGAGCACGGGCCGATCGACCGGCAGGTTGAGCTGGTTGATCGTCGTGATGTCGTCCTTCGCGTCCGGATCCCTGCGATCGAGCCCAAGGGGATTGTCGGCGCTCACCAGCGCGATGTCGGTGCGTCCGAACTTGCCGTCGGGTCCGGGATAGTGAACGTTCCAGGAGAACTGCTCGCCGACGACGCGGACGACGACGGCCTGGCTCTCGGCGGGGAACTGCCTCACGCGCGTGGCCCAGGCCGGGATCGCGTAGAACACGAGCAGCACGATCTCGATGATCCCAACGGCGATTTCGGTGGCTTTCGCGAACTTGCCCTTCGCGCCGGCATAGCTGGCTTTAGGGTTCGCACCTTTCCGAAAGCGGACCAGCACGAACAGAAAGAACGCGCCCAAGCCGGCGAACAGCACCACCATCAGCCAGTGTACGAGGCTGATCATCTGGTCGATTTCGCCGGCGTGCGTGGACGCCTGAATCGGCAGGCCGAGAAAGTTCAGCATTGAGCGGTCCCCTCTCCCACGACGTAGCGCGAGGCTTCATCCCTCGACAAGCTCGGGATGCCCTGAGCCTGTCGAAGGGCAGCCGCGCGTGTGGCGTCAGCCCGCGTCGGCTGTTCAGCCGTTTTCGCGCGCCGGATCAGCACGATGAAAAACGACGCGAACGCGCCGAGCACGAGCGCGACAACGCCGAGCATCAGCAGGATGCCCTGGTTCATGGCGACGGCCAACGGCGAGTCGTTCTGGCCGAAACACACCGGGCAGGCAAGCGCCGCGCGCGGCGTGCCAAGCAGGGCGATCGTGATCAGGGTTTTGCGCATAGTTTTCGCTCGCCTCAAGGTTCGCGCTACAGTCTTCTTGTCTTTCGCTGAAAAACCGTCCCGTAGATCGTCAGGCCCACGCCACACGCCAGCGAAACAACACCCGCCAGTGCGAAGCTCGCCTCGTGTTTGGTTTGGTACTGCCCGGCCGCCCACACCGCGAAGAACACCGTGAGCACGACCGACAGCGCGATGAACAACAGATGGAAAGCCCGCAGCGACATGTCAGTGACCCGCGTGCGCGCCGGCCGACGCGCGCGTCGGCGTGCCGATGCCGTCGTTGACCGTCAGAATCGGCACGAACATCAGCACGATTAAAAACACGACGGTCAGCAGCAACGCGCCGTAGATCCACTTCTTCTCGGCGCTGAGGTGCATGAACACCGCCGCCACCATGGACCCCTTCGTCACCGCGATGATAAGCGCCACGGTGATGGCGAGCGGCACCGCGAGGTGGAGCTGGTTGGCGATCACCGTGATGGCGGTGAATACCAGCAGCGCCGCGCCGACCATCATGTATGTGCGGACGCTCTTCTTGACTTCAGCCGGATCCGAATGCATTCCACATCTCCACGGCAGGCCTAAAGGCCTGCGCGACAGCGGCCGTCGCGCAGCCCTTCAGGGCTGCTACAGCAGATACAACACCGGAAACAGGAAGATCCACACCAGGTCGACGAAGTGCCAATACAACCCGGTCGCTTCGATGCGGTTCGCGAACTGATCGGGATTCTTCTTCCACATCTTCGCGCCCGGACCGAGCAGGTACGCCATCACCACCATCCCGCCGACGATGTGCAGCCCGTGAAGGCCGGTCAGCGTGAAGTAGATCGCGAAGAACGTACTGTGCCACGGACCCTCGCCTTTGCCGAGGTGCTCCGAGTACTCGAAGTACTTGTTGACGAGGAAGAGCGCCGCCAGCGCGAACGTCGCGACGAGATACAGGCGATGTGTGCCCCAGTCGTTCATCTTCAGCGACGCCCACGCCATGACCATCGTCACAGACGAGCTGATGAGGATCACCGTGTTGATCGCACCGAGCAGCACGCTCAGCTCGCCGTGCGGCCACTCGGGCGCGCCGACGCGCAGGATGATGTAGGTCGAGAACAAGGCGCCGAACAGCATCACTTCCGACGCCAGGAACAGCCAGATGCCGAGCTTGCCGTTGTGCAGGCCGGTATCCGGCCGTGTTTCGACGATGTACGGGATTTCCATTGCGCCTTTGTGTCCTTTGTGCCCTTGGTGTCCTTCGTGTTCCTACGCTTCGAACTGCGGACTGAAATCTTTCGCCGCGCCCGGCACGCTGTACTCGTACGGATTGCGGTACACGATCGGTTCGGTGAGGAAGTTGCCGTGTCCGGGTGGCGACGGCGCGAGCCACTCGAGCGTCGTGGCCTCCCATGGATTCTTGTCCACCGCCTTGCCCCACTTGATGCTGCTGAAGAAATTGATGATGAACGGAATCTGGAACACGCCCAGGCCCCACGCCGCGAAGCCGATGACGAGGTTCCACTTCAGCAGGCCGGCGTTGTGCGCGTACTGCGCCCCGCCGTCGTACATGCGACGGTTCATGCCGCCGAGGCCCTGAATGAACATCGGCATGAACACGAGGTTGATGCAGATGAACGATCCCCAGAAGTGAATCCAGCCGAGGGTTTCGTTCATCTTCTTCCCCGTGGCCTTCGGGAACCAGTGGTACACGCCCGCGAAGAGCGCGAAGATGGTGCCTGGCGCCACGACGTAGTGGAAGTGGCCGATGACGTAATACGTGTCGTGCAGGTGGATGTCGGCGGGGGCGAGGCCGAGCGGCAGACCGGTGAGGCCGCCGATGCCGAACATCGGCAGGAACGCCAGCGCAAAGAGCATCGGCGTCGTGAACCGGATGGACGCGCCCCAGAGCGACAGCAACAGGGCCGTCAAAATGATCACCGACGGGATGGAAATGATCATCGTCGTCGTCTGGAAGAACGCGCTCATCGCCGTGCCCATCCCCGTCATGAACATGTGGTGCGCCCACACGATGAACGACATGAAGCCGAGGAAGACCACCGAGTAGACCATCGCCTTGTAGCCCCAGAGCGGCTTGCGCGTGTTGTTGGCGATGATTTCGCTCACGATGCCCATCGCCGGAAGAACAAGGACGTAGACCTCCGGATGCGCGAGGAACCAGAACAGGTGCTGCCAGAGCAGCGGATTGCCGTTGCCCGCGACCGTCAGCGGCCTGCCGCTGACGACGAGGCCGCTCGGCATGAAGAAGCTCGTGCCCGCCACCCGATCCATCAACTGCAGCACGCCGGCCGCCTCGAGCGGCGGGAACGCGAGCAGCAGCAGAAACGACGTCACAAACTGCGCCCAGACGAAGAACGGCAGGCGCATGAAGCTCAGGCCCTTCGCGCGGAGCTGCACGATCGTCGTAATGAAGTTGATCGACCCGAGGAGCGACGACGTGATCAGGAAGATCATGCCGATGAGCCACATCGTCTGTCCGTTGGCGATGGGGAGCGTCGCAAGCGGCGGGTAGGACGTCCAGCCCGACTGCGCGGCGCCGCCCTTCAGGAAAAAGCTGGTCAGCATCGTGACGCCGCCCAGGAAGTACACCCAGTAGCTCACCATGTTGATCTTGGGGAACGCCATGTCGGGCGCGCCGAGCTGCAGCGGCATCACGAAGTTGCCGAAGCCGCCGACGGCGAGCGGCACGACGCCGAGGAACACCATGATCGTCCCGTGCATGGCGCCGAGCTGGTTGTAGAACTCGGGCAGCATGATGCCCATCGGCGCGCGGTCCTGGCCGAGCCAGGCACCTATCAACGGGATCGGACGGCCCGGGTAGGCCAACTGCCACCGCATGATCATCATCAAGGTGAAGCCGAAGAGGAGGAAAAACAGGCCGGTAAACGCGTACTGGATCCCGATCACCTTGTGATCGACCGAGAACACGTATTTCCGCCAGAACCCGAGCTCTTCATGATGAGCGTGATCGTGCGCCTGGCTGTGCGCGACGCTCTCGTGAGTGGTCACGTTGTCCAACGTCGACTCCTGCGCTTAAGGGGACTGGATCTCGGACAATTCGGGAGCGATTGTATGCAGAAGGCACAAGCGGCGCAAGTCGACGAAGCGCCTGTTTGAGGACCGGCGAGGCCCGCGTCGTAAGTCGTAAGATGACAGTGATGGCGCGCCCACGAAAGCGGACCGTCGCGGTCTGGATCGTGCTCACGCTCGCCGCGGCGCCGGCCCGTGCGAATCCGGCATCCGCGGTCCTGCGCGCGAAGGGCGCCGCGCACACTTACAATCTTGAACACGAGGAGGCGCTCGCCGCGTTCCGTCAGGCGGTCGCCGCCGATCCATTGGACGCCAGCGCGTACCGCGGTCTGGCCACCTCGTTGTGGCTGGGCATCACCTATCGCCGCGGCAACATGACCGTGGACGACTACCTGGGCCGCGTCTCGACGCCGAACACCGCGCAGGCGACACCGCCGTCGTCGGAGACGGTCGCCGCGTTCCGCGACGCCATCGAGCGCGCCATCGCGCTGGCGCGACAGCGACTCGCGAGCAACCCGCGCGACGCCGACGCGCACTATCAGCTGGGCGCCGCCGTCGGACTGCGAGCCTCGTACACCGCCACGGTCGAGGGCCGCATGCTGGGCGCCTTCCGGGCCGCGCGCGAAGCCTACGAGGAACACGCGCAGGTGCTGTCGCTCGCGCCGCAGCGCAAGGACGCGGGCCTGATCGTCGGAACGTATCGCTACATCGTCGCGACGTTGGCGCTGCCGCTGCGGTGGGCGGCCTACATCGCCGGCTTCGGCGGCGACGGTCAGCGTGGCCTGCGTTTGGTCGAAGACGCCGCGGCCTACGGCGGCGAGAATCAGACGGACGCGCGCTTCGCGCTCCTCCTTTTGTACAACCGCGAAAAACGGTACGACGATGCGCTGACGCAGCTCGCGACCTTGCGGGAGCAGTATCCGCGCAATCGCCTCGTCTGGCTCGAGAGCGGATCCACCTGCCTGCGGGCCGGCCGGCCGGCCGACGCCGAGCGATTCCTCAGCGAGGGCGTCGCTCGGTTTGCCGATGATCGCCGGCCGCGCATGTTCGGCGAGGACGCGTTGTGGCGCTACAAGCGCGGCACGGCGCTGGCCGCGCTCGGCCGCACGGCGGAGGCGGAGGCCGACCTCTTCCAGGCGGCCATCCGCTTGTGCGAGCGCGACAACGATCCGGCGACGGCCGCTGAGGCGCGGCGGCTGATGAAGTGAAACGAACTGGGACGGGACTCCATTCGTCTCGGTGTGTAGCGCGGGCTTTCGGTAGCGCAGGCCTTCAGGCCTGCCCTTGGTCACAGTCATGAGCCAAAGCCAACGACAGACGTGGGTCTCCATCGTCATCGCGGCGGTGATCATCGTGGCGATTTTGGCCGTCACGGTGGTCGGCGGCACGGCGTTCTTCATTTATCGCCACGTCCACACCCAATTCACCGGCGAGCAGAGCGCCGGGGAGGAATTCGCGCAGACGCGCGCGCGGTTCGCCGGGCAGAAGCCGCTCATTGAAATCCGCAGGGGCGACGAACCAGTCTTGCATCGCGAGCTCGTGACCGGATCGACATCGATCGCCAAGCTCGACTCGCTCCGCGTGCTCGCCTACGACACGCGCGCGCAGAAGCTCATCCGCGTGTCCATCCCCTTCTGGCTGCTGCGACTCGCCCCGTCCAACAAGTTCTCGCTGTTCAGCGACAACGGCATCGACCTCGATGCCGACCGCGTCCACCTCACGCTCGACGATCTCGAGCGCCGCGGACCGGGATTGATCCTCGATCAAGCTGATCGACGAGGGTCGCAAGTGATCGTGTGGACGGAATAATTCGAACCCCGGCCCCGTGCTGAGAAACGCAGCCGAAGATGTCGGCGGTTTCCGGTTGCGTCGGTTTTCTTCGGAGATTTCATCTGTCCGTTGGGTCTTCTCGGGGATGGCCCCCTCGCGTGCGCAAAGTTTCAAGTTTTTTTCAAGCGGTCGCGACCCTTCCCGGCGCGACCAACGTGCTCGACCTTGCCCGGTCGAACCCTATCTAGTGCCGCGAGCATTTCCGGAACGAGCGGCATCAGGTCCGGCATGCGATTGGATGGAGCACCAACAACCACGACGCCAAACGGAAGAACGGAGATATCGCGCTGGTGTTCGAGTTTGCCATCCATCGTCACGAAAGCATCGGTGACGCCGCTTGCGCGCTTCAGTAAATCGCCGTTCTTGGTTCCCGCCCAGCCGAGGCCTTGCACGGTGGATACGGAATGGCCAACCAGGGCGGCGACCAGGTCGTGCGGGAGGTTCTCGTCAAGCAGTACGTGCACGTGTCAGCAGGCTCTCGCGCGCGAGTTCGAGTGCAGCGATGGCCTGTTCGCGTCGGACGGATGGAAACTGCGTGAGGAATTCGTCCAGGGTATCGCCGCCCTCAATGTAGTCGAAGAGCGACTGAACCGGGACACGGGTGCCAACGAACACAGGCGTTCCGCTCAGAATCTCAGGGTCGCTGTGCACGACTCGCGTTTCGTCGGCCATGGTTTGACACCAGTATACTAAGCGATCGCTGAGGTGCGGCGTGCAGATGCTTTGGTCCGACATTCGACACGCGGTGCGCTTGATGCGGCGCACTCCGTCGTTCACGGCAGTCGCTCTTACTTCCCTGGCGCTCGGCATCGGCGCGAACGTCGCAGTGTTTTCCTTGCTGAACGCGGTCGTGCTGCGCGAGCTGCCCGTACCTCACCCGGAACAGCTTGTCAGCCTGGCGACCATTCGGCCAAATGCGCCAAATGGATCCGAAGGCGGTTTCTCATTTCCCGCCTTCGAAGAGATAGCGCGCCGTCAGCAGGTATTCACGTCGCTGATCGGGTATTGGGGCGACGGCATCTTCAACGTGGAAGCCAATGGCGCATTCCGTTGACGGCGGTCCCATTGATCTCCACGGGCACATCACTCGAACGGCTCACGAATCTCACGTCGCCGTGGATGGCCGCGTGCTCGCCTTCACGTCGGCGACGGCGGCGTTGACCGGCATTCTGTTTAGCGTCGTTCCGGCATGGCGCGTTACCCGCCACGATCCGGCGTCGGCGCTTCAACAGAACGCGCGGACGATCGCAGGCACAGGTCGGACGGGAAAAGTGCTGATCGTCGCGCAGGTCGGGCTGTCCGTCGTGCTGCTGAGGACGCTGGGCTGCTGGTCCGCACGCTCCAACAGCTCCGCGGCATCGCCTACGGCTTCCAGCGCGAAGGCGTCATCCTCGCCGGACTGTACCCGCGGCCAGAGGGCTACCAGAACTTCGATCCGGATCGATACCAGCCGGAGCTGGCCGCTCGCGTCGCCATGCTGCCAGGCGTCCGCGCCGTCGCCTTGACCCGCGCGCGCCCTGGATTCCTCGAATCGAAGCAGATGATCGCCGCCCTCGGGTCGACAGGCCCAGAGGTCTCAGCGAATTTCGGACCAATCGGCCCCCGATTTTTCGACGGACCCGCTCACGTTGATCGAGATTGCGGCGATGCTCATGGTCATCGGCGTGTGCGCTGGCTTTCTACCAGGGCGGCATGCAAGTCGCGTCAACCCCATGGAAGCGCTGCGCGTTTAGACCGCCGGTTGTGCCGCCAAGCACAGCAACATAGTCGCGAAAAACGCCCAGCTCCAGCCGAACAGCGTTTCGCCGACAGCGCTGACGCCGCCGGGAAAACTCTCACAAGTGACTGACAGCTTGCAGATTGGGATCTGGTAGCGGTACGGGGAATCGAACCCCGGTTCCATGGTTGAGAACCATGTGTCCTGGCCGCTAGACGATACCGCCACTCGCCGTGAGGAAACCTGGATGTTAGCAAACTTGTATCATTGAGTCCATGCGCTGGGTGATCGTTCTCGTCGTGATCGTCGCGCTCGCCGCCGTCGGCGTCTACAACGCGGCGGGCCGCGGCGCGCCGCCGCGTCTCACGATCGACAAACCGGATCGCGTCGTCGGTCAAGCCGGATCGGTCGACGTCACGGCCGAAGCGCCGAACGCGCAGTTCACCGAGCTCGCCATCACGCTCGAACAGAACGGCAAGACCGTTCCGTTGTTCGCGCTCGACGACGCGACGCACGATGCGGCCAGCGTCACGCAATCCGAACGCGACACCCTGCGGATCTCCCGCGCGATCAGCAAAGCGAGCATCCCCGAGCTGCGATCGGGCGCCGCGCGCATCGTCGTCACGGCGACGCGACCGTCGTTGCTGAACCTGCGCACGCTGACGAGCACGGCGTCAAGAGATTTTCAGGTGCGCCTCGAGCCGCCGCGCATCACCGTCGTCTCGACGCACCACTACGTGAACCACGGCGGATCGGAAATGGTCGTCTACAAGGCGACGCCGCCGGACGTCACGTCAGGCGTGCGCGTGGGCGACGTCGAGTACGTGGGCGGGCCCGCTCCGGTCGCCGGCGTCGATCCATCGGTGAAGGTCGCGTTCTTCGCGCTGCTCTACGATCAGGCGCTCAACGCGCCGATCGCCGCCTTCGCGCGCGACGAGGCGGGCAACCAGGCGCGCGCGAGTTTCGTCGACAACGTCTTCGAGAAGCCGCAGAAGAAGAGCCAGATCGATCTCGACGACAAGTTCATCGACCGCGTGGTTCCGGAAATCCTCGACCACGCGCCGCAGCTGAAGATGGCGACGCCGACCGGCAGCGGAAAAGACATGCTGCCCGCCTTCCTGAAGATCAACGGCGAGCTGCGGACGATCAACACGGATGAGATCGCGGCCTTCGCCGCGAAATCATCCGCCACGCGGCAGTGGGAGGGAGCGTTCGTGCAGCTCGGCAATTCGCAGGTCGAGGCCAGCTTCGCGGATCACCGCACGTATTTCTACGCGGGCAACGAAGTCGATCAGCAAGTGCACTTGGGTTTCGACCTCGCCGTCACGAGCCACGTGGCGGTGGTCGCGGCCAACGCCGGCACGGTCTTGAACGCGAGCTGGATCGGCATCTACGGCAACTGCATCATCATCGATCACGGCTTGGGCGTGCAGTCGCTCTACGGACATCTGTCGTCGTTCGAGGTGAAGGCCGGCGACAAAGTCGCGCGCGGGCAGACCATCGGCCGCACAGGGATGACGGGCCTCGCCGGCGGCGATCACCTGCACTTCACGATGCTGGTCGGCGGGCACATGGTCAACCCGGTGGAATGGTGGGACCCGCACTGGATTGCGGATCGCGTGGAACGCAAGCTCGCGGAAGCAAGGTAGAATAAAGAACTCTTTTTCCGGCAATCTTTTCTTGTTCAGGAGAGCTCAATGTTGCGAAACGCGTGGGTCAGTCTGCTGGGGATCACGCTGGCGGCGTCGGTCGTCGCGTGCGGCGGGGGAAGTCAGGACGCGGCGAAGCCGGCCGAATCGGCCGCGCCGGCTGGCGGCGGTCAGAAAGTCGATCCGGCCACGGCCGGCGGCGTGAAGGGCGTGATTGTGCTGGACGGCGTGGCGCCGAAAAACGAGGCGATCAAGATGAACGCGGATCCGGTTTGCCTCACGCAGGCGAAGGGGCCGCAGATGCAGGAAACCTACGAAGTCGGCGCCGACGGCAAGGCGCTCGCCAACGTGTTCGTGTACGTCAAGGACGGCCTCGAGAAGTACTCCTTCGATCCGCCACCCGGCACCGCGAAGATCGATCAGCAAGGCTGCCGCTACCATCCGCACGTGTTCGGGATGCGCGTCGGTCAGATGCTCGAGATCATCAACTCCGATCCGACGCTGCACAACATCCATGCGATGCCGAAGGGCAATTCGGAATTCAACACCGGCCAGCCGATTCAAGGGATGAAGACCACGCACGTCTTCAACGCGAAGGAAGTCATGGTGCCGTTCAAGTGCGACGTCCACGGCTGGATGAACGCCTACGTCGGCGTGCTCGATCACCCGTACTTCGCGGTCTCCGACAAGGATGGCAAGTTCGACATCCCGAACCTGCCGCCCGGCACCTATACGCTGGAGGCCTGGCACGAGAAGCTGGGCGCGATGACGCAGAGCGTCACGATCGGTGAGAAGGAGTCGAAGGACGTGACGTTCACATTCAAGGCCGCCCCGGTGGCGACGACGAACTAACCAGCGAGGTCAAGGGCTGAGGGCTGGAGGCTGAGGGCTTGACCTGAGCCCTTAGCTCTCAGCCCTTCGAGATCGTTCCTCCTGCCCTGCTCATGCTTCACCGCTTCGCGACATTCCTCGCCGGCTGCACCGTCCTGCTCATCCTCGCGGGCAGCCTCGTCACCAGCCACGACGCCGGGCTGTCGGTGCCCGACTGGCCGACGAGCTACGGCTGGAGCATGTTCACGTTCCCGCCGTCGATGTGGGAGGCCAACATTCTGTACGAGCACGGGCACCGCCTGATCGCCAGCAGCGTCGGGTTCCTCACCATCATCCTGGCCGTGTGGCTCTGGTTCAAGGAACCAAGACCGTGGGTGCGTCGAGTAGGCGCCGTGGCGCTGTCCCTGGTGGTCCTTCAGGCGTTGCTGGGGGGTCTGACGGTGTTATTCCTCCTTTCCCCAGCGATCTCCATCGC
>JACPZV010000239.1 GCA_016195295.1 Acidobacteriota bacterium | reverse complement strand
GAGGACCTCAATCGTCACGATGAGATCGTACGAGCCGCCCAGGTCTTCGGTAATCGACCCAAACCGGCAGTACGGTCGGACGGACGGATGCATCTGTCCGAGCACGTACTCGGAAACGTCCATGCCCTCGGCCTCGACACCGTGCTCGCGGAGCTTCTCGACGAGCATGCCCAGGCCGCAGCCGGCGTCGAGTACTCGGCGCGGATTGATGTCGGCAACGATCCGATCGGCGATGCCGCCGTTGAACGCCAGCCACGAACGGTCGCGCGTGTAGGCGTCGCCGCCTACGCAGTGGCGGTAGTAGAACGCGTCGTAGGCGCTGTCGCTCACGAACGCTTCTCCATCGAAACCTTCGACGTCGTCGCCGTTTTCCGGGCCACGGAAAAAATGTGGTACGGCTCTATCCGCTCGACGGCGACGACCGGCGTGCCCAGCCACTCGAGCATCTCGACGACCCGTCGCTCGTCGAACACGTGGTGATGTAGGCAGCGGTTCTCGGCGTTGCGTTCGGAGCGCGCCTTGAAGGACGCGAAGTCTCCGGCCGGAGGATCCAGACTCAGATCGTGGAGCTCGAGGATTTCAGGCAGGTGCGTCAGGTCGTTTTCAGTCGTGCCGTTGCGCTCGTCGTCCAGCAGGTGCGCCATCGGCGTCACGGGGCGGCGATGGTCGAAGGTGCCTTCATGGTGCGGCACGACCAGCACGAGCAGGCCGCCACCCTTCAGTGTGTGCACCCATTCGCGGAGCGCGCGCAGCGGATTGGCGACGTGTTCGATGGTGTGCGAGGACAGGATGAAGTCGTAGAGTTCGCCCGGAATCGACCGGAGGTCCGTGGCCTCGAGGATGTACTGCCGACCCGGCGCGTGCCGAGCATCGTAGCGGAACGTCTGTCCTTCCTGGATGGTGCCCTCCCAGATCGTCGCGCGGCTGAAGTTGACGTTGTCGATCGCGCCCGCGATGGCATACGCGGGCAGCAGGCTGTGGCCGGCGAAGATGTCGCTTGGCCCGCCGATTTCGAGACCCGACTTGCCGCGAATCGCATCAGCGATCGCCGGGTAACACGCGACGCGGCGCGGACGGACGCGGCGTCCAACGGCCGTAAGAAGACCGGCGGGGCTGCGACCACCGAGAAGGGCGAGGGCTTTGCGGATCACGCTTGGCTGCGTTCCGGTCCGCTGATGATGAGTTCGTACGCGAAAGCGGCGAGTGCGACGTTGAGCAACGCGAGAAGCGCGAGCTGAAGACCGACGGGCCTCAGCTTCAGCGGCAGATTGGGACCGGCCCGCAGATGGGCCATTGCGAATTCACTCGCCGTGCGCGCCTGGAAAAATAGATCGCGATCGACGATCTGTTCCCTGCCGAAGATAAGGTTGCCGCCCTTCCAGGCATCGTCTTCCGACGCCATCAGACCGACGGCGGGAACACCCGCACCAGAGTCGAGCGAGCGGACGTTGAGCTGCTGCACTTGAAATTGGTAGACCAGGTTCGAGGATGGGTCGATCGGCTTGAACGTGAAGCGATGGCCGCTCCTGCCGCGCGAGAGCTTCAGCGTCGTCTTCCACTCGTAGATCACAGCCCATCTGCCGGAACCATCCGACAGGCGGAGGTCCGCCCAGCCAAGCAGTCGGCACACGAGGCCTATCGCCGCTGGAGCCGACGATGAAAACTGGAGATCGACGGATTCGAGGCCATCCATTGGAAGACGGAACGTCTGCCCTACGGGCTCGCCGGACGCGAGCGGCGCAACGTACAGTCGCTGTCCGTCCGCGCGCACCTCGGATGTCGGGGTGAACAGCACGAACGCTTCGACGCCCACCGCCGCCGTGATCGTCGCCACGAAGGCGAGGGTCATCCAGCGGGTCCGTAACCACTTCATGATGGTTGCGTGAGGCTGTCGATCAAGGTCGCGTACGCGCCGGCCACGGCCGCGCGTGAATACCGCTGTTCAACGAATTGCCGGCCGCGCAGCCCTTCGGCCTGAAGCTCGTCGCGCTCGGCGAACGCGCGGCGGACTGCCGCGATGTACTCGGCCGGCTCTTCGGGCGTGACGACGCGCCCGCAGCGCGCGTCGCCGATCATGGCGGCCATTTCCGAATCCGCGCCGGTGGAGGCAAGAATCGGTTTGCCGCACGCCATCAGGGAATAGACCTTCGAGGGAAATCCATCGCGCGCCCCGCTGCGCGTCATCGGAATCAGCGCGAGATCGCAGCTCGCGTTGATGGCCGGCATGAGCTCCCTGGGTTGATAGCCCATCAGCTTCACGTTGACGAGGCCGCGGCGGGCGATTTCCTGCCCCAGCCATTCGTGCCGGGTGCCGTCGCCCACGATCACGTGTGTGATCGGCTGATCTTTGAGCGCCGCGGCGGCCGCGAGCACGGACTCCCAGTCCTGCACCAGGCCGATATTGCCGGCGTACATCACCACGAAACCAGGGGCCAGTTGATGTTCACGGGCGAACGCGCTGTCGCGCGGCAGCGGCAGAAAAAAGTCGGTGTCGACGAAGTCGGGAATGACGCGCACGCGGTCCGGCGCCACGCCGCGCTCGCGAACCACGCGGGCGAACTGTTCGGCGATCACGACGATCATCGTGTTGTGCCGATACACCATCCGTTCGACCCACTCGAGGCCGTTGATCAGGGCGCGGCTCTTGACGGCGCCGTGCCGGATCAGCAGGTCGGGAAACAGCTCGGCCACGCGATAAACGGACGCGCAGCGCCACCGGGCCCCCAGCAACGCGGAGATCAGGCCGATGGTCAACGGCGGCGACGTGGCGATCACGACGTCCTGTGTCGGGATCGTCCGCAGGCTCGCAGCCAGCGAGACGAGGTGAAACCAGATGAAATCCGGCGCCCGCCGCCAGAGCGTGTCCCGCTTGCTGCGGACGGTGACGTGCCAGACCGGAATCCCCTGGTACTCGGTGCGGTGCAGCAGGCCGGCCCAGGCGCGCGCCGACGATTGGCGATCGAGCGTGGCGGGAGAATTGCCGTGATAGTGCGGCGTGGTCGTCAGGACCGTGACGTCGTGGCCGAGGTGCCGCAAACCGGTCGCCAGGTCGGCCATCAGGTAAGCGGTCGAATTGCGTTCGGGCGGAAAGACGAGGGAGTGCAGCAGAATCCGACTCACCGATTGACGCCCGCTGTCGCCTTCCCGGCCGTCGCGGACGAGGGGGACAGGGGCCGCACGGCCGCAGACATGCCGGGCGGGAACTCGGCGTCGCGGCGGATCTCGTCCCAGTGCGCCTGGAACCACGCCACGGTGGCTTTCAACCCGTCGTCGAAGCTGGTGCGCGGCTGGTATCCGAGGAGATCCCGCGCGCGATCGATGCTGGCGAGCAGGCGCTTCTTCGTGTCCCACACGCGCGGCTCGGCGCGGACGATGCCGGCGGTGTTGCCGGTGAGCTCGTTCACGCGCTCGGCCATCTCGAGGATCTTCACTTCCCTCCCGGACGCGATGTTCATCTCCTGGCCGATCGCCGACTCGAAGTAGCCCGCGCGCAGCAGCGCGTCGGCGATGTCGCCCACGTAGGTGAAGTCGCGCGTTTCGTCGCCACTCCCGGTGAACGGCAGCGGACGCCCGCACATCGCGTAGTAGATGAAGTTCGGGATCACGTTGCGGTACTGGCCCGGCACCTCGCCCGGACCATAGGAGTTGAAGAACCGCGTCTTGACAACCTTGAGCCCGCAGTGGTGGTGGAAGAAATTGCCGTACAGCTCCCCAAGCATCTTCGTGATCTGATAGGGCGACGTCAGGTGCATGGACATGAAGTCTTCGCGGAGCGGCAACGGCGCGGCCGATCCGTAGAT
>JACPZV010000276.1 GCA_016195295.1 Acidobacteriota bacterium | reverse complement strand
GACGGCATGCTGCTGGTGGCGGAGAAGGACGTGCTCTACCTCTGGCGCCGAGGCGACGCCGGCTGGCATCGCGTGGCCGATCTCGCCGCGCTCGGCCTGCACGGTGTGTCGCGCATGGCGGTGAGCCCGAAGGGCGATCGGATTGCGCTGGTCGCGTCACCGTAGGGGCCGACCGTGGTTCGTAGCGCGAGGCTTTCAGCCGAGCGTGGCGGCTCGCCTGAAAGGCTCGCCCTACGTTCGCGTTAGTCGCGGGCGAGGGCGAAGACGAGGACGAGCGGCGCGATGACGATGCAGACGCCGAGGCCGAGGGCGAGCATGACGAGAGGGTCGGGCTGCGGCAGCGACGGGAACGTGCGCCACGCGATGCCCGCGAACGCCGCGGCCACGCCGGCGAGGCTCGCGCCCGCCAGGCCCTGCGCAAAGGTGATCGGCCGAACGGCTTTCTCCGCCGCTTCCGCCCGCGCCCGAATCGTCGCCCGCCACCACACCGTCCCGGCCGCCGGCACATCAGCCGCGCGGCACACGACCGCGTGATCCTCGCGCAGGGCCTGCGCCAGCGTGACGAGCTCGCCGCACGCCGCGCAGGACGCCGCGTGCGCACGCAACTCGCGAAGCGCTTCAGGCGCCTGCTGCCAGTTGCCGCGCATGACCGCATCGACCACTTCCGGTTCGCGAGGACAGGCGTTCATCGCGCGCCCTCCTGCAACAGCGCCGACAACCGGCGCCGCGCGCGAAACAGCAACGGCTTGATGCTGCCTGTCTTCAACCCGAGCGTCTGCGCGATCTCAAAGTGCGTCGATCCCTGGGCATAGGCGAGCCACAGGAGGCTGCGCTCGCGCGGCTTCAGCTGCCGCATCGCGCGCGAGAGATCCATCCGCCGGACCGCGCGTCCCGTGGCATCGCCCGCCGTCCGAGGATCGGGTTGATCGTGCTCGATGCCATCGTCCAGCGGCGCCGTATCCATGGGCGCGCGCCGCCGCGCGTCGTGCGCCAGATTCGTCGCGATGCGGAACAGGTAGTTGCGCCGGTGCGCCTCGTCCTCGAGCACCGCGCGCGACCGCAAGAGCCGGTAGTAGCTTTCCTGCAGCAGGTCGTCCGCGAGCTGCCGATCGCCCGTGATGCGTGCCAGGTAGGCCCACACCGGTCGCGCCGTGCGGTCGTAGAACAGCCGGAACGCGTCTTCGTCCATGCAGAACGTCAGCTTTTCTTCAGCATCGGCGGCGCCGAGGCCGAGGCGTTCAAGCGAGGAAAGCGTCACGTCACGCATTGGGTGCAGACGATTGTAGCAGGTCGAGCTGGCGCGAGAGCGCATAGGACACCAGCGAGGACAGGACGAACCCCAGGCCCACCGCCATGCCCAGAATCCCAAACACGATCAGGGGCTGTGCGACTTCGACGATGACATTGCTCTTGGCGATCCAGAGCCCCACGCCGGCCAGCCCCACGACGATGCCGGTTTGCATGGACCAGAGGATGCGCCCGATGGGCGCCCCCATGGACCGCGACGCCGGTTCGAGCGTCGGCAGCAGCGGCGCGGCCATCAGGAACCGCTGGCCAGCGGCTGACTGCACGTAGGCCAGCAGATCCTCGTTCGACGCCATGCGGTCGACCAGTTTGGTGTGCGCCTCGGTCTGCGTCTTCATCGCCTGCTGCCAGCGCTTGTGCTCGAGCACCGACCGCGCGATCCACCCGACGACGAGGATGGCGGTAATGAAAAACGACGTCACCGACAAGTCCGTCATGATGTCCACCATGGCGCGCGAGGTTGAGAAGCCCTCGTTCGTGAATGTCGGCCCGCCGATGAAATACGTGGGATTGTGCGCCACTTCCGGGTGCTGCGCGAGGAACGCGGCGAGCGACGGGTACGGCGTCAGGTAATCCGACTTGGTCAGCAGCGACGGATCCAGGCGGAGCACCTGCCGGAGTGACGGCGGATAGCGATCGAGCGTCTCGCGCAGCTGCTCGCGCGTCCGCTCGGCGTTCTGGTCGGCGATCGCGATCACTTGTCCCGCCTGCACGTCAACGCGCGCCGGGGTCTGCGCGTGAAGGCGCGAGGGCGACACGCCGCTCAGGGCGGCGGTCAATAGCAGGGTGGCGCTTACGGTGCGAAAGGCTTTGATCGTCATTACTCCTCTTATTACTGTCTGGACGCCCGGGGGTTAACAGCCCTACGATGTGCGCCATGAAACGCCAATTGCCGCTCGCGATCGTCCTGGTCTCCGTCCTGGCTCCCTGGGCGCCCTTGACGGCCCAGGAACAGATCAACACAGACATCAACGTGAAGATCCGTCAGGAGGAGAACAGCCATTCGCAGATCATGCGGACGCTGCACGTCCTGACCGACGTCTACGGCCCGCGCGTCACCGGTTCGCCGAGCCTCAAGGCGGCGGGCGAGTGGGCGATCAAACAGATGGAGAGCTGGGGGGTTCGCCAACGGCCACCTCGAGCCGTGGGACTTCGGCCATCCCGGCTGGACCAACGAGACCTTGTCGGTCCACATGACGTCGCCGGTGAAGAGCCCGCTCGTCGTGCAGGCGCTCGCGTGGACGCCGGGCACGAAGGGCGCGGTGCGCGCGACGACAGTAAACCTGATTCTGCCCGAGGGCCCGTTGATGCCGGCCGGCCGCGGCGGCCAGAGCGAGACGCCGCAGCACTACGGGCCGACGAAAGAGCAGCTCGCGTCGTACCTCGACGGCATGAAGGCGCTGGTTCGAGGCAAAATCGCGCTCGTCGGCAAAGCGGCGTTCGTGCCGGTGAATCTCGGTCCGCCGCCCGGCCGCCGGACGGACGAAGAGTTGAAGCGCCAGTACGATCCCAACGCGCCCGAGGGCGCAGGCCGCGGCGGCCGCGGCGGCGCGCCGACAACACCGCCGGCCGGCGCGCTGACGACGCGTCAGCGTGATCAGCAGGTCGACGCGTTCCTGGTCGCGAACGGCGCCGTGGGAAGGATCAACGACGCCGCGCGCCCGCACGGCCAGATCATCGCGTTCGACAATCGCACGTACGACCTCGCCAAAGCAGTGCCGACCGTGGTCATGCGCAACGAGGACTACGGCCGCATCGCGCGGATCCTCGCCGACGGCACGGCCGTCGAGCTCGAGATGAACATCGCCAACACCGTCTACCCGGAAGGGAAGACGGCGTACAACGCGGTCGCGGAAATACCCGGGACCGACAAGCGCGACGAGATCGTGATGCTGGGCGGCCACCTCGACTCGTGGCACTCGGCGACCGGCGCGACCGACAATGCGATCGGCTGCGCGACGATGATAGAGGCGGCGCGCATTCTGAAGGCGATCGGCGCGCAGCCGCGCCGGACGATTCGCGTCGCGTTGTGGAGTGGCGAAGAAGAGGGACTGCTGGGATCGCAGGCGTACGTGAAGGAGCACTTCGGGTCGTTCGAGAATCCGAAACCCGAGTTCGCGAAACTGGACGCGTATCTGAACATCGACTCGGGCACCGGCCGCGCGCGGGGCGCCGGCGTGTTCGGGCCGGCGTCTGCGGCCGGGATCATCCGCGAGACGCTGGCGCCGTTCCAGGATCTCGGCGTCGTCGGCGCGTCGGCGACGCGCAGCCGGATGGTCGGCGGCACCGACAGCACGTCGTTCAACAATGCCGGGCTGGCGGGCATCGGCTTCTCTCAGGATCCGATCGAGTACAACAGCCACACGCATCACACGAACCTCGATCACTACGAGCGCATCATCGAAGCCGACGTGAAAGCGTCGGCGATCGCGATTGCGGCGACGCTCTATCAGCTCGCGATGCGCGACGAGATGCTGCCGCGGTTCGCGGCGTCAGACATGCCGGCTCCTGTACGATCGACAACAGGACAATGACGCGGAGTCGTCAGTCGATAGTGATGGAATTTGAGGATCTGAGGATGTGAGGATGTGAGGATTTGAAGAGTTGCGGAGTCGCTGGATTCTTCACTTCCTCAAATCCTCACATCCTCACATCCTCAGATTCTCAAATCCTCACATCCACCTGGGGGGGTATATTGAACGTGTAGGAGATCTCATCATGGCTGATACCACGTTCACCGAATCCTTCAAGGTCGCCGGGCACCAACTGCTCGATGCCGTCAAGAAGCTGCTGCACGAAGGCAACGTGCGTCGCGTCATCATCAAACACGAAACGAAGACGATCGCCGAGTTCCCGCTGACCGTCGGCGTGGTCGGCGCCGTGCTCGCGCCAATGCTCGCGGCCGTCGCCGCGATTGCCGCCGTCATGGGCGAGTGCACGGTCGAAGTCGAGCGCGACGTCGCCGGGGACAAAGAACAGAAAAGCGCTTGAATTTGAGGCCTCCTCCGCAGAATCTGTGGGTTGGTGACCGCCGAAGCAGAGAAGTTCTGGTCTTTGGTTCTTCTGAGAAGAGAAACACGATGATGCGTGTGGGAGCTGTGCGAAACCGTCTGCGGTTTTGCAAAGACCTGTGGGCGCG
>JACPZV010000087.1 GCA_016195295.1 Acidobacteriota bacterium | reverse complement strand
CCGGCGTCACGCGCGACGGCCGGCTGACCGCGATGGATATCGATGTCGTCCTCGACGGCGGGGCGTACGCCACGCTGAGCGCGGTCGTGCTGTCGCGCGGACTCATTCACGCCGCGGGTCCGTACCGCTGCGATCACGTGCGCATCCGCGGTCGCGCGACGATGACCAACACGCCGCCCAACGGCGCGTTCCGCGGCTTCGGCGCGCCGCAGACGCAGTTTGCCG
This sequence comes from Acidobacteriota bacterium, assembly GCA_016195295.1. Taxonomy (GTDB): domain Bacteria; phylum Acidobacteriota; class Vicinamibacteria; order Vicinamibacterales; family CAVVIG01; genus SRVP-36. The sequence continues at coordinate 4,893 of JACPZV010000087.1, read as the reverse complement.
CCGAGGTGCACATGGATCGGATCGCCGAACGGCTCGGGCTCGATCCGGTGCGCGTGCGAGAGATCAACGCCCTGCGGCCCGGCGACACGACCGCCACCGGTCAGCGACTCGGCCACGATTCGAGCGCGCTGCGAGTGCTGCGCGAGGCCGTGAAGCGCACCGACTTCAAGCGTCGCCGGCGTGCGCTCGCCAGCGCGAACGGTCCGGCTCACGCCGGACCCCAGCGACACAATCCGCGCGGCATCGGTCTCTCACTGTTCTTCCACGGCTCCGGCTTCACGGGCGCCGGCGAAGTGAAGCTGGCGGCCAAAGCGTCGCTCGCGCTGACCGCGCGCGGCGCGCGGATTCACGTGGCGAGCACGGAAATCGGCCAAGGCACGCGGACGATGCTCGCGCAAATCGTCGCCGACGCGCTCGGCCTCCCGTACGACCGCATCGACGTGAACGCCGCGGACACGGGGGAAGTGCCGGACAGCGGACCCACGGTCGCCTCGCGCACGTGCATGATCGTCGGCCGCATCCTGCAGCGCTGCGCGGAGGAGATGCGTCAGCGCTTGGGTGAGCTCACACCGCGCGAGTATCTGCGGCGGCACGGTCCGCTCGTCATCACGAAGGCATACGAGCGGCCCGCCGCGATGCAGTGGGACGACGCGCTGTACCGTGGCGACGCGTACGGCAGCTACGGCTGGGCGTGCGATGTCGTCGAGGTCGAGGTCGATCGCGACACATGGGAGGCGAGACCGATGGCGTTCACGACCGTGCACGAAATCGGCAAGGCCATTCATCCGATGCTCGCGATCGGACAAATCGAGGGCGGCAGCGCGCAAGGGCTCGGCTACGCGGTGCTCGAAGAGGTGGTGATGCGCAACGGCCGGATGTCCAACGCGCAGTTGACCAACTACATCATCCCGACGACGCTCGATACGCCGAAGATGGATGTCGTGGTGCTGGAGAATCCGTACGCGCACGGACCGTTCGGTGCGAAAGGCGTTGGTGAAATGCCGATCGACGGTCCCGCGCCGGCCGTGATCAACGCCCTGCGCCATGCAGGGTTCGACCTGCGTGAGATTCCGGCGACACCTGAAAAGATAATGAAGTGTGAAGTGGGAAGGCTGAAGTCTAAAGACTTCAGACTTCAACCTTGAGACTTCAGCCTTCGATGCGCTTGACGATCAACGGCGTGCGCAGGCGCATCGAGGCTCACCCGATGAAGCGTCTGCTCGACGTCCTGCGCGAGGACTGCGCGCTGACAGGTACTAAAGAAGGATGCGGCGAGGGGGAGTGCGGCGCGTGTACGGTCCTCATCGACGGCGTCCCGATCAACTCGTGCCTGGTGCCGGCCGCGCACGCCGACGGCACGCGCGTGACGACGATCGAAGGGCTCGGCGGCCGTCATCCCTTGCAGCGCGCGTTTGTCGCATATGGCGGCGCCCAGTGCGGCATCTGCACGCCGGGGATGATCCTGGCCGCGGTCGCACTCGGCCCAAAGCCCACCCTCGACGAGATCAAAGTTGGACTCGCAGGCAACCTCTGCCGCTGCACCGGCTACTCGGCGATCTACCGATCGATCCGGCAAGCGTGATGGCAAGAATTGCGATTCGACCGGGACCACCGACTGAAGAAGATGCGTACGTTTAACCGCGGAGGGCGCTGAGAACGCAGAGATTGTTAGGAAAATACGACAGTGGCCTGGTGCGCCGTGGTTTGCATTGGCCTTTCAGGATGAATCCTGAAGCCGAGCGGCTGAACGCACTGACCGAACGAATCATCGGGGCGGCCATCGATGTTCACAGGAAGCTGGGACCAGGTCTTCTCGAGTCGGCGTATGAGGCGTGCCTCTGCTTTGAGCTTCAGGCTCGTGGACTGGTCGTGGACCGTCAGCGGCCACTGCCGCTGGTCTATGGCGGCGTCGTGCTCGATTGCGCGTATCGGATTGACCTTGTCGTCAACGAATCGGTAATTGTCGAGGTCAAGTCCGTAGCGAAGCTTGAACGGGTGCATGAAGCGCAGTTGATTTCCTATTTGGCGATTTCTGGGATGCGGGTTGGCCTCATGCTGAACTTCAACGTGAAGAACCTGAGCCTACACGGGATCCTGCGGAAGGTTAATGGCTTTCCTGGCTGACTTGACTCCGCGGTCTCCGCGCGCTCCGCGGTTAAACGTGAGACGGTGATGCAGCCGTCGATTTCACGGTTGAAGCTCTTCCAGCCTTCGTCACTCGACGAGGCCCTGGCGCTGCTGCGCGACGAAGGGCCACTGGTGCCAATGGCGGGCTGCACGGATCTCTACGTCGCGCTCAACTTCGGCACGCTCACGGACACGCGGTTCCTGGACTTGTGGCGACTAGACGCGCTCAGGAGGATTGAGGCGCGCGACGGTGCGCTGTCGATCGGCGCGCTCGCGACGCATGCCGACCTCATTCGCTCGGCGCTGGTCCGCCGTCGTCTGCCCATGCTGGCCGCCGCGGCGCGCGAGATCGGGGGCGTGCAGATTCAGAACCGCGGCACGCTCGGTGGCAACGTGGCGAACGCCTCGCCGGCGGGCGACACGCTGCCCGTCCTGGCGGCGGCCGACGCGACCGTCGTGCTGCGGAGCGCGGGCGCGACGCGGCGCGTGCCGTTCACCGAGTTCTCCACGGGCTACCGCCAGACTGTCCGCCGGCCCGACGAGTTGATCGTCGCATTTGAGATTCCGCCGGTCCGCGGACGACAGGCCTTCCGCAAGGTCGGCACGCGCGCCGCGCAGGCGATCTCGAAAGTGGTGATGGCCGTCGTCTCTGGCGATTCGCCACGCATCGCGGTCGGCAGCGTCGCGCCGACGGTCGTCCGCGCGCGCCGGACCGAAGCCGCGCTTGCCTCGGGCGCTTCGATCGACGCCGCGCAACGCATCCTCATCGAGGAGATTGCGCCAATCGACGACATCCGATCGACTGCGGACTACCGGCGCCGCGTGGTCGCAAATCTTCTTGCGCGACTGACATCGGGCGCCAGCGGCTGACACCGGGACGCGAAGTTGTGCTAGCCTCCGATCCACTCCTGATGCGCGCCGCCGTCGTCGTTGTGGGGGATCTCGGTCGCAGTCCCCGCATGCAATATCACGCTCATGCCCTCGCCGTCACCGGCGTCGCGGTCGATTTTGTCGGGTACGAAGGCGCGCCGCTGCCCAAACAGATCACCGACGATCCACGCATCACCGTTCATCGTTTTTCGGAAGCCCGGCTGCGGTTCCGTCGCGCCGGCCGCTCCACGATCGGGTTCGCGCTGCTCGCGCTCGTGGATGGGATGCGCTTGAGTCTGCGGCTCGGGCTCGCGCTGATGCGTCTGCCGAAACCGGATCTGCTGCTCGTCCAGAATCCTCCTGCGCTGCCGACGCTGCACGTGGCCGGCGTCGTGGCCCGCCTGCGCAAGGCGCGGCTCGTCGTCGACTGGCACAATCTCGGCTACACGATGCTGGCGCTGCGGCTCGGTCGTCGCCATCCGGTCGTGCGTCTGGCGCGCTGGCTCGAGATGGTCGCGGCGCGATCGGCGAGCGCGCACTTGTGCGTGTCGCGGGGCCTCTCGAAGTTTCTCGACCACCGGTTTCGGATTCCCGGCGTGCGGGTCCTCTACGATCGGCCGGCCTCGGCGTTCGCGTTGCTCGAGCGCGTCGAACGGGAGCAGATTCGGCAGGCGCTGTTTACGCGGCTCGAGATTCGTGGATCGGGGCCGGTCGGGTTCATCGTGAGCCCGACGAGTTGGACCGCCGACGAGGACTTCGACGTCGTGATTGACGCCGTGCGCGAGCTCGAGGAGCGCGTGCGCGGATGGGAAGCGAATCACCCGACGCGGCGGTTTCCCGATCTCGTGATCCTCGTCACGGGCGACGGCGCGCGGCGCGCGGAATTCGAGCGACGATTCGCCGGGCTGCCCGCTCGCCGCGTGCAACTGCGGACGCGCTGGCTCGAACCCGAAGACTACCCGCGCATCGTCGGCAGCGCCGATCTCGGCTTGTGCCTCCATCGGTCCTCGTCCGGGCTCGACATTCCCATGAAAGTCGTCGACTTGTTCGGCGCGGGCGTGCCGGTGTGCGCGCTGGACTACGGCGCGTGTCTCGCCGAACGCATCCGACACGGCGACAACGGGCTGCTGTTTTCGAACGCCCGACAGCTCGCCGAAGTCATCTTCGATCTCTTCGAGACGTTCCCCGCCGAGTCGGCGCGCCTGGACCGCCTGCGCGCGGGCGCGCGCCGCGCCGCGCGACCGACGTGGGAAGAAGGGTGGGTGAGCGAGGCGCGTCCGGTGCTGCTGTCGCCGTCACCACACTAGAGCCGTTCTCACTAGCGACCTATAATGGGCTCTTTCGGAGGAGTCCACCATGCCCGACGTCGCTGTACGACCGGACGTCCTGACGCTCGACAACTTCATCGGCGGCCGCTGGGTGAACGCCAGGGCCACGGATTTTTTTGACGTCCACAATCCGGCCGTCGGCGCGATCATCGGCCGGACTCCGCTTTCCACCGCCGCCGATGTGGACGCCGCCGTGCAGGCCGCCGCGCAGGCGTTTCCCGCGTGGCGCGACACGCCGGTCAACACGCGCGCGCAGATCCTCTACAGATTCAAAGCGCGGCTCGAAGAACGCTTCGACGAGATCGCCCGCATCGTCACGACCGAGCACGGCAAGACGCTCGATGAAGCGCGCGGCAGCGTCCGCCGCGGCATCGAGTGCGTCGAAGTCGCTTGCGGCGCGCCGTCGTTGATGCAGGGCTCCGGCCTCGAAGACATCGCGTCAGGGATCGATTGCCACGTCGTCCGCCAGCCGCTCGGCGTGTGCGCGGCGATCGCGCCCTTCAACTTCCCGGCGATGGTGCCGATGTGGTTCCTGCCGTTCGCCATCGTCACGGGCAACACGTTCGTG